>JAPLZS010000084.1 GCA_026394915.1 Candidatus Woesearchaeota archaeon
CTCAAGGTCCTCTGCAAGATAATTGAGATTCTCCTGAGTCTCTGCAGTGACAGAGACCGATACTTCTGACGTGGCAATCATGTCTATTGCTATCTTGTGCTTGTTGAATATCTGGAAAAGCCTTGCCAGGAATCCATGTGATCCGAGCATCCTTGATGAGACTATCCTTATTGTACTGACATTCTTCTTTGAGGATATTGCCTTGAATACATCGCCTATAACGCTTTTTCTCCTTATGGTTGTCCCTTTATGGGATGGATTGTGAGTGTTCAATACTGCAACAGGGATGTTCTTGTCCATTGCAGGAAGCAATGTCTTTGGATGAAGGACTTTTGCCCCGAAATAGGCAAGCTCTGCTGCCTCTGAGAATGAGATCTCCTCTATTGACTTTGCATTGCTTACTATTCTCGGGTCTGCTGTCATTATTCCGTCCACATCTGTCCATATCTCGACAAGCTCTGCATTGACTGCTGCGCCGATTATCGCTGCTGTGAAATCCGAACCCCCTCTTCCGAGGGTTGTTATGCTGCCTTTGTGGTCCTTTGCGATGAATCCTGTCACTACATTGACTATGCCTTTCTCATTCAGCAGAGGATTTTTCTTTAGATTATCATAGGTAACATCATCAAGCTCTGCGTCTGTGAAATTGGAGTCTGTCACAAAGCCTATGTCATAAGCGAACACTGCCCTTGCCGGAATCCCTTTCTTTGTGAGATATGCTGCGACTATCTTCGATGACATCCTCTCTCCGAAAGAGGCTGCATTGTCAAGCATCTTCTTGTTAAGCCCGTTCTTTGCGATTGCTGAGAGGGAATTCTTCAGCCCGTCAAGCTCCTCGCTTATCACAGAATGATCCATTCCGAGTTCGTCCATTATCGTGAAGTGCCTTTTCTCTATCTCAGAGATGTCTACATCTCCTTTCTCTGCATCCTTTGTCTTCTGGAGCAGCATGTCAGTGACTTTTGTTATTGCCGAGACTACAACAATAGGATTCTTCTGCAGCCTTGACATCACTATCTCAAAAACATTGTTTATGGACAGGGAGCTTCCTACAGATGTTCCGCCGAATTTCATCACGATTGCCATTCTGGACTTGATAGCAACTCCTTTTTATAAATTTAACTGTGCGAGAAGTTGTAAGGGTAATTTTCAAGAGATATCTCAAAACATAAAATTTAAAAATGCAGCATTCAAACAGATTTCAGAGGATTAAAACTAAAATGGGAAAGGTGCTTATCATCGGTGCAGGAGGGGTCGGAGCAGTTGTCGTGCACAAGTGCGCCCAGGTCCCGGAAGTTTTCTCAGAGATAATGCTGGCAAGCAGGACACTCAGCAAGTGCGAGAAGCTAAAGAAAGAGGTAAAAGAGATTGAGAAAGTTGACATACAGATTTCGCAGGTTGATGCAGATAATGTGCCTGAGCTGGTCGCTCTGATCAGAAAATTCAAGCCTAATCTTGTACTTAATGTAGCTCTTCCTTATCAGGATCTTCACATAATGGATGCATGCCTTGAGACAGGAGTCAATTACATGGACACTGCGAACTATGAGCCTATTGATGTCGCGAAGTTCGAGTACAGCTGGCAGTGGGCTTACCAGGACAGGTTCAGGAAAAAAGGTATAATGGCTGTCCTGGGCTGCGGATTTGATCCAGGCGTAACAAATGTGTTCTCTGCCTATGCTCAGAAGCATCTTTTTGACACGATAAAATATATTGATATCCTTGACT
Organism: Candidatus Woesearchaeota archaeon; assembly: GCA_026394915.1. Classification (GTDB taxonomy): domain Archaea; phylum Nanobdellota; class Nanobdellia; order Woesearchaeales; family UBA12501; genus WJJV01. The sequence continues at coordinate 1,729 of JAPLZS010000084.1, forward strand.
GCAATGCAGGCAGCCATGGAAAGGCTTTTGCAACAAATTTCAATCCTGAGATAAATATAAGAGAGATCACCCAGGTTGTAAGGCACTGGGAGAATGGAAAATGGATAGAGACTCCTCCTATAATCGAGCCAAAGAGCGTGCATTTCACATTTGATTATCCTATTGCAGGGCCAAAAGAGAGCTACATGCTCTACCATGAAGAGATGGAATCATTGGTCAAGAACATAAAAGGCCTGAAAAGGATAAGATTCTGGATGACATTCGGAGAGAGCTATCTGAATCATCTTAGGGTTTTGCAGGATGTCGGCATGACAAGGATTGATGAGGTTGATTACAATGGCTGCAAGGTTGTTCCTATAAAGTTCCTTAAAGCGCTTCTTCCTGATCCTACTTCATTGGCAAAAGGATATACAGGAAAGACTGTTATCGGCAATATAATGACAGGTTCTAAGGATGGAAAAGAAAAGACTGTTTACATTTACAATGTCTGCGACCATGCAGAATGCTACAGAGAGATAAGGGCGCAGGGCATTTCTTACACCACAGGTGTTCCGGCCATGATCGGCGCAATGATGATGATGACTGGAGTTTGGAAAGGGACTGGTGTGTTCAACATAGAGCAGCTTGATCCTGACAAGTTCATGGAAAAGCTGAATAAGCACGGCCTGCCATGGAAGGTCGTGGACCATAAGCCGCTGCCGGATAAGATTTAGGCATTCTCGATATCTTTTAATCTTTCTTGGATAGCTTTTTTAATATAAAACTAACAAAATAGCAATATTTATATATAAGTATTACCTTTAAAGGTAATATGGATAAAAATATATTAAGAATCATACTTGGAAAAAGAGGGCAGTTCGTGCCCCTAATCTTTACAGAGAAGCAGTTTGATGTTATGAATAGGTACTTTTCTGGCCTCAAGCTGTCAAATGCTGACAGGAAAGCGCTTTATACTTCTATAAGCAAGAAGATGAAGGCCTTGGAGGCGCTTTACATGGAGCAGAAGAAAGGAGAATACTATGTTTATGGCAGTCCTGATATAATCCCTTCAAGGCTTGAAGAGGCCAAAAAGCTTATAGGCAAATATTCTGAAAAGTATGGTAGAGTCTTTGTAAGCGGCTCTTTCCTTTTCTCAAGAGAGTTCGGAGATATTGATGTCTTCATAATAAGAGAGAAGGGATACAAGGAAGTTACAGAGAAAAATATCCATATAATCTTCTTAACAGAAAAAAGGCTTTCAGCTCCAGTCTTCCAGTCTGCCTCATTGATATCTGTCTCTAATTTTATTATTCCAAGAAAGATAAGGAAGAAACGGCCCTCGTTGTCTGAATTGATGTCTATCTATCATGAATCAGTCATAGAAATAATGAGAAACGATAAAAAGTCTGAGGCATTAAGAAACCTTATCTTTTATCATAGTCTTTTCTGCGAGAACAGGCTGATGAATCCAAAGGAATTGAAAGAAAATTCAGAAAAGATAAACATATCTGAGATTGATTTGATTGTGAAGGAGCTTTGCAGAACTCTTTTTTCAAAAGATTATCTATACATCGAGATACATGAGTATATTAAAACTCTGAAAGAATCAATAAACAATATAAAGCCGAATGAGCATCTTATCAGATTCAAGAATACATATGAGGAGCTGATCTATGGAAGGCAAAGAAGCAAGGCAGAAACTGCTTAGGATATTCGACCAAATCAAGTTCAATAGGGAGTTTGATGAGAATATCTCCAAGCTGAAAGAAGGCATGGCAGAAGAGCTTATAGAATGGTGCAGGAGATGCA
>JAPLZS010000096.1 GCA_026394915.1 Candidatus Woesearchaeota archaeon
CCGAATGAATCATTCTTCTCGAATATGTATACCTCTCTCCCTAACCTGCACACTTCAGAAGCTACTGCAAGACCGACTGCTCCTGCACCGATTATGGCAATGTCTATCTTTTCCATTTTATATTATAAAATCACTCCTAAAGAGTAAATATTATACTGATATATAAATCTTCTTTATGGTATCAGCATATAAATCACATCAGCTAAATATTTAAAATAAGGAGAATATGGCCTGATAATGGTCAGAATAAACCTCATTGAACATATAATCAAGCTCAAGAAGAGCGGCATAAAGAAGACAATAGATTCCAGGATAAAGGAATTCAAGCAAATCGGAGAAGAGCCAAGCTGCGTCTGCTTCAATGAGCTCTGCTTCTGCATCCTGACTGCGAATTACTCAGCAGAAGGCGGGATAAGGATACAGGAAAAGATGAAAGATGGTTTCCTCACTCTGAAGCAGGATGACCTTGCAAAAAGGCTGAAGGAACTGGGCCACCGCTTTCCGAACACAAGGGCAGATTACATAATCATCTCAAGGAAATACAAGAACAGCTTGAAAGAGATGATCCTCTCATTTGACAATGAGCATGATGTCAGGGAGTGGCTTGTTGAGAACATAAAAGGCATTGGCTACAAGGAATCAAGCCATTTCATGCGCAACATCGGATTTGAGGATGTAGCCATAATAGATTTCCACATAATCGACCTTCTCGCGAGAGAAAAGCTGATAGAAAGGCCAAAGACAAAGAGCCTGACAAGGAACAGGTATCTTGAGATTGAAGAGATCCTGAGAAAGCTTGCAAAAAAAGTGAAATTGAACCTTGCAGAGCTTGACCTTTATCTCTGGTATATTGAGACAGGAAAAATATTAAAATGAGTGAANNGTGAATTAAACATCAAGAAAAGGAGGTGAAGATATGGCATATGGAATGATGGGAGGATACGGATGCAGTCCATTGGGGATGGCAGGCATGTGGATTCTTGGTTTGATATTCTTTGTGATAGCCTCTTTTGCATTCTCAGCTATATTCTGGCTGACATACAACTGGCTCGTAAAAGACAAGATGAAGAAGAAATAAAAAAGAGATTTTTAGTAGCCTGAACTCAGGTAAAATCCATCAGTCTTTCTAATTTTTACTGCATCTTTGCTCTACATATCTACTTAGTATAGGGTAGATTGAACTGTTATCTGCATTCAGGTTATCACCTTCAACCAAATATCGGAAACAACCATCAAACACTATGAATAAATTTTTTCTGACAGATCCTGTTGTTCCTTTCACAGTCAGAAACTTCCCTGCTTCAGTATAATCCAGCTCTTGTATCTCCTCCAGATCAAGGACGTCGTCTCTAATGGGGTTGGCAAGCACTAAATAGCTATCCTTAACCTTAAGGAAATGTGTCCTTGCTGTTCTTCTCCCGACTGCAAACTGAAAGAACTCATCAACTGGAATCTGTCCTTCCTTGCATCGTTCCTCTAAAGTTCTATTCTCTGCCATATTTTCGCCTCCGATAATATGTCTATTTTAGAATCACTCCATCTTAATATAAATTATTGAACAATATTCAGATATTAAGCGAAATATTTATAAATAATTGAATATCATGCAATAATATGAAGAATCTATATGAAAAACTGATTCCAATGCTGAAGAAGGGATTCTGCACACCTCAGATTGCGCAGATTGCAAGGACAATCAAAGAACCTTCAACAACAATACATTTCAATGTGAAGAAACTTGAGAAAGAAGGCAAGATAAAAGGATACAAGGCGGTTTTTGATTATACAAAGATTGAAGAGGGTTTCTGCGGATTTGCGCTTGTAAGCCTATCGCCTGATACTTACGGAAACCCAGAGATAATATCAAAATTGATTGCAAACAATCCTGAAGTGGAGAGTGTTGATATCTGCACAGGAGACTGGGAGCTTGTTGTCAAGCTAAGAGCAAAGGACCAGACTGAGTATTTCTCTGCCATCAAAAGGATAATGTCGAAGAAAGGCATTGCAAAGGTCAACTCACTGGTTTCTCTTAAATCAATCAAATCAGAATTCATTGAAATCTAAAAAAACTATATTGAGGTTCAGCCTAATATCTCTACCCTTACTTTTGCAAGGCTCCTGAACTTCTCTGCATCTGACTTCTGGCCCACTCCGGATACAGTGCCGTAATGCATGGGTATTGCAACCTTTGGCCTGAATTCATTCACTGCATTTGCTGCCTCAGCCGGGCCCATTGTGTATGTTCCGCCGATAGGAACAAGAGCAACGTCAATATTAGTCAGGTTCTTCATCTCCGGGATGAAATCAGTGTCTCCTGCATGGTAAATCCTTTTCCCGTTTATTGTGATAATAAAACCAACCCATTCATTCTCCTTTGGATGGAAGCTCTTGTTGATGTTGTATGCAGGGACAACTGAAATCTCTGTGCCCTTTATGTTCAGCCTGTCGCCTGGCCTGACCAAGGTCACATTCGCGATCTTGAGGTTCGAGAGCTTGCTCTGGCAGTCAGGCACTGTGATTATTATGGTGTCAGGATTTATTATCTTCTGTATGTCTGCCATTGAGCAATGGTCATAATGCCCATGGGTTATGAATATCATGTCTGCTTTCCCGATATCTTTCACATTGAACGGATCGATGTAGATGATCTTGTCATTCCTGAAAGCGAATGATGACTGGCCTGACCATTCGATGTTCACTCCTTCTATGTTTGCCATTTTTGTAGTATTTTCCTCGCTCTGTGATGTTTCTGCAGCATTGTCCTGCGCTGATTTCTCAGCTGCCTGCCTTGAGCATGCTGCAATGATCATGATTGCTACGAACAGTATAAAAATATTTCTTTTGATTCGAATCATTCCCATATTCTTGTTCATATTGTCAATGATCCCTCTCTCATGATCATCTTCCCGTCTGCATAGATTGTCGGCTTCTTAAAAACGCAGTCAAGATGGCACCCTGCATAGATCTTTCCGCCCATGCCCTTGCTGCTGCCAAGGGCGATGTGGGCAGTGCCATACACTTTCTCGTCCTCAAGAACGACTCCGCTTATCCTTGCGCTCTTGTTTGTGCCAATGCCGAGCTCTGCAATGTTATAGGCTTCTTTTCCGCAGCTCTCGAGAATTTTCATGAGATCCTGAGCTGATCTCTTTCCTTCTATGCTGACAGCATAGCCTTTCTTTACGGTTATTCTTACAGGAGAATCGACAAGGCCTATATCCCCTATGCTTGCGTCAACCACAAACACCCCTTCTGTCTTGGCATACTGAGGCACAAAGAACAGCTCTCCTCCTGGAAGATTGCCAATCATCCCTTTCTTTCTGATAATGCCGTCATCGCAGAATGCCTTTGATCCCTTGTCCCTGAATATGCTGATGTCTGTGCCTTTATCTGTAAAAATCCTTATTGTCATTGCTCTCCTGATGGCATCATGAAGTTTCTTTGTCATCCTTGCAATCTTAGGATAATCAACAGACATGTCCCTCATGAAGACTTCCTCTGTTATGCCTGGCAGTGTTGCCACTCTTGCTCCATTCTTTGCAGCATCCTTTATGGCATTTGTGTGCGTCAGGGATTTTGTAGTTGGGGCGATTATGACATCAAATCCCTTCATCTTTTCTGCAATATCATCAGGAGGCTCTTCTCCAGACACTTTTCCGACAGGGATGATTGCAATCTGGGCGTTTTTGCATATCTTTTTCGCTTCTTCAAAGATTGATTTTCCGATCTTCAGAGTATTGCTGTCTGCAACAACAAGCAGGGATTCGTCTTTCCTGAGATTGATGCACTGCTTCAGAATTGTTTGGGTTGGTTTTCCTGGCATTTTGGGTGTGCTGATATCTGCTGATACCTTATAAAATATCTTATTATGCATTTTTATGGATTTATATTATATAAAGTTATTGTTGATGAAGAAAAAAGATATTCTTGACTGTTCTTATATAACCGATATATACTGTCCAAACGAAACATTTATATATGAACAAACATTTAATTAGACCCATAATGGCTGATTCAGTGTTTAGAGGTGCACTGGTATTTTTGGACAAGATTGGCATCTATGATGTCGTCCTTCCGTTCTTACTTGTGTTTGCAGTTGTATTCGCAATCCTTGAGAAGACAAAGGTATTCGGCGTTGACAAGATAGAGGGCGTGGAATACACAAAGAAGAACATAAACGCGATAATCGCATTTGTCATAGGATTCCTTGTCATAGCATCAACTCAGCTTGTCAAGGCGATAAACGAGTCAATGGCGAACATTGTCTTGTTGCTCCTTGTGTCAATAAGCTTCCTCATATTGATCGGCTCATTCTACCATTATGAGGACAAGGTCATGCTTGAAGGCGCATGGAAAAAGATGTTCATGGTGCTTTTCTTCATAATCACGGTGATGATATTCCTTCATTCGATAAAGACAGAAAACGGAGACAGCTGGCTGTATGTGTTCTGGGCATTCCTGAGGGATAACTGGGCAGCAGATTATACAGCATCAGTCATATTCCTGGTCGTAGTCATAGTGATTATATTGTTTATAACTCAGGAAAGAAAGCCTAAAAAGGCAGAAAAGAAAGAAGATTAATATGGGAAAAGAGGGATAAAAATGAGCTATCTTGAAAATGCAGTTATGATGCTTGATAATGTAGGGGTTGCAGATGTCCTTGTTCCGTTCTTCCTCGTCTTTACTATTGTTTACGCAGTATTGCAGAAGACAAGGATATTCGGCCATGAGATGGACAGGAAGAACATCAATGTGGTTGTCGCCCTTATACTGGGCCTTGCAGTGATATTCCCTCATGTGACTGGAAGATATCCTGCGCAGTATGATGTGGTCAATATAATGAACCAGGCTCTTCCGCAGGTCTCTCTTGTTGTTGTAGCAGTCATAATGGTGCTTCTCCTGATAGGATTGTTCGGAGGAGAGTCAAGCTGGATAGGAGGATCAGTGGCAGGAGGTATAGCTCTTGTTGCATTCGTGCTTGTAGTGTACATATTCGGCGCAGCAGCAAATATCTGGAGTTATATCGGGTGGCTTAACTGGCTCAGCGACCCAGATACTCAATCATTAGTGGTAGTGCTGCTTGTGTTCGGCCTTATCACATGGTTCATTGTCAAGGATGAGAAGAAAGCTCCGGGAGAAGGATTCATGAAAGGCTTCGGAGACTTCTTCAGAAGGCCTGGACAATAAGACTAAAAGAGAGAGGATGCAATAGGGAGATAATCAAAAGATGGTCACAATACTCGATGTCGGATTACTGCAGAATTTCAGCATAATATTCTCTCTTGTATTCGTTATAGCTATTGTCTACGGAATATTCCAGATGGGCAACATATTCGGGGATAACAAGGGGCTCCATGCCCTTATAGCGCTCATTGTGGGCCTCATGGTGATAATGGTGCCCAACATCACAAAGATAATAAGCGTAATGATACCATGGTTCATTCTGCTGTTCATCTTCATACTGTTCCTGATAATCGCGTACAAGATATTCGGAGCAACGGATTCAGATGTCCTGAGCGTGCTTAAAGTGGACAATGTTGTGATATGGGTGATAATAATCATCGCAATAGTGATAGTTATAGGGTCTTTCTCAAGCGTTTATGGCCAGAACATGCTCTCAAAGACCACTTCAAACACGACAGGCAGCACAGGAACTGCAGCAGGCCAGGCATCTGACACTGGCTCTTATGCACAGAACGTGAGTGCCACATTCTTCCATCCGCAGGTGTTGGGGATGATATTTATCATGCTTGTCGCTGTGTTCACGATATCGCTTCTGGCGATGAAGGCGAAATAATGGATTGCCCTAAATAGATTTTCTAATGAATTTTATTATAAACCATCTCCGATAATTATTTTATTATCAAACAAATCCTAAGAATAAGAAACTTTTCTTGCTAATTTTTCCTGCTCTGCCAGGATTCCAGCGTATTTCTCCTGGATCTTTGTCAAAGTGTTATATGCCCACATGAAACTATCCTGTTCAGCTTTTTTATCATTCCAGCCATCAACAAGAGGGAATTTGTTCATCTTGCAGCAGACAATGATATCATCCATGAATCCGCCTTGGAGAATCATTTCCTCACCATAATTACACCAGTCCATACCCATCTTCTCTGGATGCGGCATATATCTTATTCTTTTGTCTTTCTTCAAAGAATTAAGAAACCTCTCTCTGCCAACAAAATGTTCTATTGTTAATCTTGGAGGCATCTCATCTCCTGCTTTTTTTTCGCCAAGACCGCAGAGATAAAACCCATTAGCCTGTCCCCCGTCTCTATTAGGGATTCTTTCTGACTCAACCCATAATCTTGCAGAAGGGATTCCTCTTGGTTCAGAAACCTCCAATAAATCTAATAGGGAATAAGGTATAGGGAATTCGTCCATAGAATGATTTGTTGTTCTTCCTTTATCACTCTCGCTCACCATGGATATTGATGCTATACTCCATGTCTGTATGATTCCACCTTTATTCCGTTTATAGAAATTGCTTGTTTTTATCCCCCCTTCATCGTAAAATGCCAGAGAATGCCTTGAAAAAGATCCAAGGTACCCTCTTGCACAGACTAACTGCCCTTCATGTTCCTTAAGTTGACTTGGTGTAGGGGAATGCTTATCTGTATCCCTCATACAAGTATCTTCCCAGTATATCAGCTCAAGCCCCCCTATGCCGACACTTTGTAATTCTTTTATTGGGTCTGTCTCCCATACATTTCTTACTCCCTGGGGTTTTATTATTCTTACCATAAAAATATCACTTCACTTTTTGACTGATTTCATCTTCGCAGTTATCCTGGAGAGCTCGTTCACATTCTCCATAAATCCAGGAAGTATCTTCTGGAAGACTTTCTCAAGGGCCTTTATCTCGACGCTTATGTCAATGATGCCTCTGTCATATTCAGATATCTTCCCAAGCACACCTTCATGCAGCTTGTCAAAGCTATGATTGAGATCCTCAACCTGCTGCTGGAGCTTGTTTATCTTGGACTCTGTGTTGTCCTTCCAATCTATTATCCTGTTGACATTGTCTATGAGCTCTGTCCACTTCTCCTCTATTATCGCTTCAGCAATCTCATGTATCTTCTCCTCGCTCACTCCTGAAGACGTCTGCATCTGAGGCATGTCCATGGGCATCTGCCTTGGAGGCATGTCCTGGGGATACATATCTCTTGATTCCTGTCTTTGATTAGGAGGTCCCATCGGCGGAGCTCTTGGATATTCTTCCATTTTTTCACCTCTTCTTAAAACACCTTCTTTAAGTGCAGCCTGGCTCTGCAGCGCCTCATATATCTGGTTCACTGAAAGGCCCTGGTCCTTGAGCATTATCACTTTCTCGGTCGGAACGTCTGACGGCCCTGAATGCCCGGAAGATGCCGGACTTTTTGAAAAAAGATCCTTTAAAAAAACCATTTTCCATATGATAATGATTTATTCTTTTAAATCTTTTGATTTTTCAGCTGCATTGGGCTCAATGCCGCACTCTTCAAGCTTGTCTTCGACAATCTTCATCACTTCATCTTTTGAGACAAACTTCATGGGATCCCAGAGATTTATGTATCTTTCAAGCACCTTGACATCCTCTGATTTTGCGCACTCCACAAGCTCTTTCACTATCAGCTTCACCTTGTCCTTCAGGTCAATGAAATCTCTTCTCAGCTCTGTGAGGTCAGATGTGACGACAGCAGTGTCTCTCTGCATGCCTTTGGTTATCTTCAGTATGTTATGGTCAGTCAGCTCTTCATTCTTCCTCAGGCTGGTGTATCTCTCCTCAAGCATCCTGAGCCTTCTGCTGAGATTGTTTATCTGGTTTGAAAGGTCTGCGACTGAGACCGGAGATATGCCTGCCTCATGCTTGCCGAACAATGATTCGCTGAGGCCGTGCTTCTTCGGCTCTTCTCTCGGATCCTGCATGCCTGATATGTCTTCCAGAAAACTCACCTCTTTTCTCTTGGAATTGCTTGTTCTTTTTTGATGCTCTTTTCGATCTTCTGTGCGTTTTGCTGTTTAAATGAGATTATATATAAAAAGGTATTTGATGTTTGTATCTGACCTTCTAATATTTCTTGAATATGCGGCCCACCTTGTCGTCCTCTTTTATCCTTATGCCTCTTGCATGGTGGTCAAGAGTGAAAACTGTCAGTATCAGGAAAAGCATTATGATGACCAGTATCATGAATGTGGTGAGATAAACAGGTATCTCGTAGGGTTGATTAGGGTTCAATACAGAATACCCTGTCACACTGCCTCCTTTTGCGAGTGCAAATGCGCAGGCTATGGTGATAGCCAGCACTGCAATCATCCATATTAATACCCTTCCTCTCATTTTTATATTATGATTGGGTTATGGATATATAAAAGTAGCGGTCAGGACATGCTTTGTGAGGCTTCTGATCAGCTTAGGGCGCCCATTATATGATAAAATCATATAATATAATATAAAAAAACATAAAATATATAAAATAACATGCGTTAACAGGGGCATTAAACAACAAAAAGCTTAAAAATAGGCTTCCCACCCCATTGCACAGAGGAAAAGGGGGTAAAAGAGCAAAAAAGAGCATATGAAAAAACCAATCAGCGCTACAATAGACGAGGAACTCGTAGAGTGGCTTAATTCTCAGACCGATGACAAAACAAGATACAGGAACAAAAGCCATATCATAGAGGTTGCGCTGGAAATGCTCAGGGACAGCTCGAAAAAGCAGAAGAGATGAGCATAATGCTTAAATTTATTGAATCATAAAAAAGAGGTAAAAAATGCCGGAAAAAGAGGTTTGGAATTATGAAGTCCTCAGGGAAGGGGAAGAGATAATCCTCAGGGTGGACTGCAGCGAGATAATGAGGGCGCCTTCTATAGAGGATGATCCAGTCTACATGGCAAAAGTCATAGAGACTCTTGCGCAGATCAAGAATGCAACAAAGATACTGCTTTACCAGAAGAGAGACTATGAATACAGCTATGAGGAGACAAAGCTTCTTCTTGAGATTGCAAGATTATATGACAAGCTGATGAGGGAAAAGGATTATTTCTCGATGGAGGCTCTCACATTCGACGGCAAATGCCCGACAGGAGCAAGCCAGAGATTTGCATATGTCCAGAACATGATATTCAGGAAGCTGAAAGAGGATCCTGTCTCCACATATGTTGAATTGAAGAGGAAAATAAGGGATGAGAAGCTGAACATGCAGAAAAGCGTGCATGAAGGCGAGATATACTGCACAAAGAGATACATCGCATTGTTAAGCTATGTCTATGACCTCATTGAGAAGACAAGGCTGATCAATCTTGTCAAGAACAGGATCTCAGGATTGGCGGTAGGGGACAGGGAGATATACAGGAATATCTTCCATCCGATAATAAAGCCGGACTTCATGTTCACAAAGCTCATGGCAAATTATCCCCAGAATGGGGAGGAGATAGACAATTACAAGATAGGCGACAACACAGAAGTGACCATATTCAAGTTCCCTGACAATGTGAAATATCTTTATCATCTTATGCCTCCTGAATTCAAGCTCAGCGAGGAGAAGTATGAGATACTGGACCTTGCAAGGAACATAATGGCAGAGCACAAGCCTACAAGGTCAGAGTTCGTGAATCCGGAGAGGATGAGAGAAGTCTTCTATAATATAGGCCATGACCTGATCGAGGAGCTGCTTGAGACAAGGAACATGAAGATGACCCAGAAAGAGATTGATGAGCTCACTGATATCCTTGTGAGGTACACTGTAGGATTCGGCCTGATAGAAGTCATTCTCAAAGATGAGAAGATACAGGATATCTCTATAAACTCGCCGATGGGAAGGACGCCGATGTTCATCGTCCATGGAGATTATGCTGACTGCTACACAAATGTCTCTCCTACGATCCCTGAAGCAGAATCATGGGCTTCAAAACTGAGGATGATGTCAGGCAGGCCATTGGATGAGGCAAACCCTGTGCTGGACACAGAACTGCTGCTTCCAGGAGCAAGCACAAGAGTGGCTGTGATATCCCCTCCTTTGAATCCAACCGGTCTTGCTTATTCATTCAGGAGGCATAGGGACAAGCCATGGACTCTTCCATTATTCATACAGAACAAGATGATAACGCCGACAACAGCAGGCCTGCTCAGCTTTGTGATAGACGGCACAAGAAGCCTGCTGATAGCAGGAACGCGAAGCTCAGGAAAATCATCTTTCCTCAGCGGACTTATGGTGGAGATAATGAGGAGATTCAGGATAATAACCATAGAAGATACTCTGGAATTGCCCACCCCTCAGATGAGGCATCTTGGATTCAATATCCAGTCCATGAAAGTGGCTTCTGCTCTTGCAAAAGGAAGCTCAGAAGTGAACGCAGCAGACGGAATAAGGACAACGCTCAGGTTAGGAGACTCCTCTCTTATCATCGGCGAGGTCAGGAGCAAGGAAGCTCTAGCATTGTATGAGGCGATGAGAATTGGCGCAGCTGCAAATGTGGTTGCAGGAACTATCCACGGCGACAGCCCTTACGGCGTATTTGACAGGGTGGTGAATGATATCGGAGTTCCGACAACTTCTTTCAAGGCGACAGATCTCATCATAGTGGCAAATCCCATAAAGAGCATAGGCGGAACAGAGAGAAAGAGAAGGATTACGCAGATAACAGAAGTGAGGAAACACTGGAAAAAGGATCCTATGGCAGAGAATGGTTTTGTTGACCTCATGAAATATGACAGCAAGACAGATGATCTTGCTGCAACAGATGACCTGATAAACGGAGACAGCGATGTGCTGAAGGCAATAGCAGCCAACATACCTGAATTTGCAGGAGACTGGGACGCCATGTGGCAGAACATAGAGATGCGAGGCAACATGAAGGCCATGCAGGTCAGCTATGCTGACAGGCTGAAACAGCCTGAACTCCTTGAAGCTATGTTTACAATAAGATGCAATGACAGGTTCCATATGCTCTCAGAGAAAGTGAAGAAAGATGTGGGTGCAGCTGATCCAAAGAGGATAATGACTGAGTGGGAGATCTGGCTCAAGACAGAGCTGAAGAAAAGGGATATGAAATAGACAGCATGTGATATTGTCTGTATAATTGCTGGAAAAATTATTGAAAGATAGCATTAAAAACAAAAAAGAGGCAAAGGAGGATAATAAAGACTCGCCTAGAAGCGAGTTTTTAGTCTTGACAATTGCGCAATCCTTGCGCGATTTTCAATGACATTCTCTTTTCTGCGATGGCTGAAGGAAATGACACAAGAGGAGGTATAGGGAAAAAAGAGATAGATGATGTCATGCAGAAATACAAGGAGAGGATGGAAAAAGAGCTGTCAGGCAGCCACTCTGCATTCAGGGCATCTGCAGACAAAGAGCCTGGTGCATCAAAGGATTATGAGGATTTCAGGAAAGAGAACATCTCTCCCAGACTCACTCTCTATGAGAAATGCTGCAACATAAGCGAGAATCTCCTTAAGATATCCCCTGACAAGAAGAAGCTGCCTGAATATGAGGAATCAATAAGGATATGCCATCTGAATGCGACTCCCTCTGGAGTCGCATCATTCTCAATATTGGCCACAATAGCCATAATAGTGCTAGGCTCGCTCATAGGATACATCTTATTCCAGTCTCCTTTCTTCATCTTCTTCTTCCTTATCGCAGGAGTTGCTGCATACATCCCATTGAACAGGCTTCCAATGCTGTTTGCTAACAGCTGGAGGATGAAGGCAAGCAACCAGATGGTGCTCTGCGTTTTCTACATAGTGACCTACATGAGGCACACATCAAACCTTGA
>JAPLZS010000030.1:0-2094 GCA_026394915.1 Candidatus Woesearchaeota archaeon
ATTTTTTGCTATGATCAAGCCAGATAAGGTGTCGGATTTTGTATGGCAGTTGCCCAAGACAGGCAAGATGAATGTGCCAGGAATAATCTATGCTTCTGACAAGCTTATGGATGCGATAAAGCAGGATAAGACCCTTGAGCAGGCATCAAATGTAGCCTGCCTTAAAGGGATACAGAAAGCAGCTTACATCATGCCAGATGCGCATCAGGGATATGGATTCCCAATAGGCGGTGTTGCTGCATTTGACATTGATGAAGGAGTTATAAGCCCTGGCGGAGTAGGGTATGACATAAACTGCTCAGTCAGGCTTCTAAGGACAGACCTTTCTTTTGATGATTTCCTGAAAAAGAGAAAAGAACTGATAGACGCACTGTTCATAAATGTGCCGGCAGGAGTCGGAAAAGGCGGAAGGACAAAGGTCAGCAGAGAAGAGCTTATGGAAGTCCTTGCAAAAGGTGCAAAATGGGCAGTATCATCAGGATATGGTGTTGCTGATGACTTTAAGAAGACAGAAGAGAATGGTTGTATGCCAGCTGACCCTAATGAAGTCTCGAGCAGGGCTGTGCAGAGGGGCCTTCCGCAGTTAGGAAGCCTCGGAGCAGGGAATCATTTCCTTGAGATGCAGAGGATAAATAAGATATTTGATGAGAAGATCGCAAAATCTTTCGGAATAGACCGCAATGACAACATAACAATAATGGTTCACTGCGGCTCAAGGGGATTGGGCCACCAGGTTGCCTCTGATTACATAAAATCAATGGAAGAGAGATACGGATTCGAAGGCCTGCCAGACAGGGAGCTGATAAATGCGCCGATAAATTCTGAGCTCGGCCAGTCATACTATAAAGCAATGTCAGCTGCTGCAAATTTCGCTTTTGCAAACAAGCAGATGATAACCCATTGGGTGAGAGAGACATTCAACAAGATTTATGGCAACATTGACATTGATGTTGTCTATGATGTGTGCCACAACATTGCAAAGATAGAGAAGCATAATATAGATGGCTCAATGAAGAAAGTCTGCGTCCATAGGAAAGGTGCAACAAGGAGCTTTGGGCCTGGAAGAGAGGAGATTCCAGAAGCTTACAGGAGTGTCGGCCAGCCAGTCATAATCCCAGGATCAATGGGCACTGCAAGCTATGTCCTTGTCGGCACAAAGAAAGCAGAGGAAGTCTCATTCGGCTCGACTGCTCACGGCGCAGGAAGAGTCTCTTCAAGGACAGCTGCTCTGCATAATATAAACGGAGAGCATGTAAGGAACGAGCTTGCAAAGAGAGGCATTGATGTGAAGGCCACATCATGGAAATCTATTGCAGAAGAGGCCCCTGAAGTCTATAAGGATATTGATGAGGTTGTGAGAGTGTCCAAAGAAGCAGGCCTTGGGATGCCTGTTGTGAGGCTAGTGCCGATAAGCGTGATGAAGGGATGACAAAGATTATTTAATCATTCTTGAGTAGTAAAAGACCGAAAACTTTATAAATAGGAATATATTCAAGGCTTTAAAATGTCATTGGAACTATTAACCAAGCTTGAAGGCAAGAACATCAATGTCCAGCAGGGACTAAGAGAGACTGGCGACTTAGCTTATTCTGTAAGGCAGGACATGGAAACAAGAGTAAAAACTCCTGTTCTTGATGATGGGACAAATCTATGGGGGACATGGCTTGATTCAAAGACAATGCAGCTTTATGGCGGCGTCAATGAGGACAAAAGGCACAAGTTCAAGATTGACCATGGATTTGACATAAGCAGCATAGTCAATTCAAACATTAATTCTGATGGAACAATATCAATAGATGAAAGTAGATATACGCAGTCACAGGGAACAGAATTCATAATCATTGACAAGAAAGACATTAAAGGGGCAGAAGGAAGCTACGCAATAAGGGCTGACAAATATGAAAATATCGAAGAGCAGCTGAACAAAGGAAAGTTCAAAGTGGCAGAGCTGGAAAAGGTAGGCGGATTCAAGATAAATGCTGATTTGGCTCCGAGCGAGATTCCAGCTCATGATGGCTGGCTTGAGCTGGCTGTCGGCAAGAACAAAGCTTCAAAAAAGGATTATGCAGAAGCTGCAAGATTCTTGAAATATGA
>JAPLZS010000030.1:2099-2577 GCA_026394915.1 Candidatus Woesearchaeota archaeon
GAAATATGAATACATCCCAAAAGCTGATGAGAATGACTGTTTCAGAGATACTGGCAGAGGCATGTGCTTTTATGTTGAGACTGGTAGAAATGATTTCAGCGTGCGCCCTTGGTACATCCTCAATTCCCTCAATAGGTCTAATGCCCTCAGCTGGGACAACTTCAGGAGCGGTGGGCGTTTCCTCAGGGTACGTGATTCAGCAGCTGCCGAAGGCAGCGCGCCGCAAATTCAGGAAGACCCATACAGAAAAGCTTATGATTTACTTATTAGAAATCCAAAAGAAGCTCTTAATGCAGCAACCCGAACTGATATAGCAGGATTATCAAGTCTTGTTACCGCTTATCTAAGCAGCCAGAAAGAGTAAACTTTATTATGCTTCTATATTTTTGCCTTATTGTCTCGGCATTGCTCTCTGACTCAGAGCAAGGTCTAGGCTACAAGCCCTTTTGCTACGGCTCATACCGAGCCATAAAATACA
>JAPLZS010000094.1:0-769 GCA_026394915.1 Candidatus Woesearchaeota archaeon
TCACCTCTTTTGTGAGGCTCATCACTTTACCATGCAGATAGAATTCTTTTTTGAGATATATAACATAACCGCTTACATCCCCCACCTAGAAGGTGGGCCGCAAGTGCTACGCACTTGCTGGATTTACGCTAGTGATATTAACTAATAATCTTGCAATTGATGCCCACCCATCTTGGTCTCCTGATGGAAGGAAGATTGCTTTTACATCAGATAGGGATGGAAATGTTGAGATTTATGTTATGAATGCAGATGGAAGCAGTCAGACTAGGCTAACTAAAAGTCCTAAAGATGATTGGTATCCAAGATGGTCTCCTGATGGCAGTAAGATTGCTTTTATATCAACTAGGGATGGAAATGTTGAGATTTATGTTATGAATGCAGATGGAAGCAGTCAGACTAGGCTAACTAATAATCCTGCAGATGATGGAGCTCCAGCATGGTCTCCTAAATAGAATCTTTTCTCGCAAATTTATAAAAGATTTATTTCTTATCTTTTCTTCCTTTTCTTCGAGTCAGCGCTTCTCTTGAATGTCTCTGCGATGTCGATTATGTATTTCCCTTCCTCAAGCTTATAGACAAGAGGATTCTTCTTGTTGAATAAGTGAACGAGGTCAAGCTCGAACTTTCCTGGCTTAAGCACCCTGACAGACTCTATGTCAAGCACAACAGGGATTTCCTCTTCATCTTCCCTGCCCATTATCTTGAAGACATCAGTCTCTATCTGCTTCTTGTCATCCTTGGACAGGTTCTCTGTTATCTCCTTTGCCTG
>JAPLZS010000094.1:897-7710 GCA_026394915.1 Candidatus Woesearchaeota archaeon
TATAGGTTTCCGCATCTTACGCATTGGTGTGGCATTTTTTATTTAGACCTTCATCATACTTGTATATTTTCAAGCAGACATTGATTATGATATTTATCTCTTTTTCTTCTTTCCGATCTTTGTAGGATTAGTCGTAAGAAGCTCTATCTTGTTAGGATCTTTCTTTATCTCCTTTACTATTGATGCAGGGCCTATTATTGTCAGTCCGACCCTGTCTCCGAGCATCAGCTCGACAAAGCCTGCCTTGAGTTTCTTGAGGAGGTCGCCATGCTCCTTGCCGGGATAGATCACTCCAAGCTCTATTCCCTTGAAGTCATCGTTTATCTCTTCCATCGTTGTCTTTATCAGCTCTGCCTCTTCCTCTTTCTTGAGTCTTCCTTCAAGCAGGACTATCTTGTTCTCCTTTGCTATCTTCAGCAGCTTGTTTATCCTGCCTATTGAACTGAGGCCTTCAATTTCATTGTATGGCACAAATTGCAGTGTTAAGCTCATATTTTTTACCTTCTTCAGTCAACGAGCACGAATAGCGCCTCATAAAGCTTGTCTATGTTCTTTCCCAGCTTTGCGCTTATCCCGATCACATCATACTGCGGAAATGCCGCCTCGATTCCCTTGAGGTCAGCCTTCCTCAGGTCTATCTTGTTACCTACAACAAGTACAGGTATGTTCCTTGCGACAAGGTTTCCGATGATTGTTATGTTTACTTGAGTATATGGGTCTTTTGTAGCATCCAAGACTACAAGAACAGCATCCATGTCATCAAGCCACTTTATTGCGTCTATGACTCCTTTTGTGGCTTCTCTTGCCCTCTTCTTTGCATCTGTCTTCTTTATGCCTTTCCTGACAAAGTCCTCATAGTCTATCTTTGTGGCAATGCCAGGTGTGTCGACAAGATTGAATGACAGCTCTTTCTTTCCGGATTTTATGTTCACCTGCTCCTTCACTTGTATCTCTCTTGTCTCATGAGGTATTGCAGAAACAGAACCCATCTCCTCACCAAGCCAGTCAATGCATATCCTGTTGGCAAGGGTTGTCTTTCCTCCGTTAGGAGGCCCGTAAAGCCCTAGTTTGATGTGCTTCTTCTTCTTGAATATGCTTCCTATGACCTTATCTATGAATTTCCTTAGGATATTGAAGCTTGCAAAGCCGACCTCTTTCTTATCTTCCCCTATCATCTCTGTCCTTTTTTTCTCAGCTGCTTTTTTAGGCATCAAACCACCAATGGGCTAAAAATATGAGTATTTGTTTATATAATTTTCGGTTTATCATATATTAAATCATATTAACCATAATGGACATTCAGGAGCAAAATATTTAAATCGAATAATATTTGCCGGTGCAATGGAAGACGAAGTAAAAAAAGACATTCTTGCTGTGCTGAAAGAGGTTGTTGAGCTGATAAAGGCAGAGAGGTATGATGAGATAAAGGAGCTCAGCAACCACACAATACACAATGCTTCCATATTCCAGGACCAGGATTCTGTATCTGTTGCAGTCATAATCTATTCCATGTCAAAGATGATAGAGAGATCAGGAAAGGATCTAGAAGATATAGCTGGAAAATTTGCTGGCCTTATCAGGGATGCTGTTGCGCTGCTTGAGAAGAACATGATTGATGAATATGAGACTGCGATAAAAAGGATCTTTGACAGCATATCAAAGGAAGATGAAAGGCTGGGCGCATTCATACAGGAGATAATTGAGCAGGCTGAGATAAAGAAAGGCTCAAAGCTCTATGACCATGGGATATCAATAGCAAGGTCTGCAGAGGTCCTTGGGATCTCCCAATGGGACCTGATGAGCTATGTCGGAAAGACCACAATGACAGAAGCAGCTCCTGTTGATGTCAAGAAACGGCTTGAGTTCGCAAGAGGGCTTTTCGGAGCTGGCTGACATGGCAGAGACAACAAAATCAATAGTGTTTGATACCGGGCCTATAATAAGCCTTGCGACAAACAACCTTCTCTGGATACTTGAGCCATTGGAGAAAGCCTTTGGCGGAGATTTCCTCATGCCGCCAGGAGTGAGGAAAGAGCTGATTGACAATCCGCTGAGATCAAAGAGATTCAAGTTCGAGGCAATGCAGGCGCTTAATCTTGTGAATAATGGTGTGCTGAAGATTGTTGATGATTCCAGCCTGAATTCCGAGATTGAAGAGCTGATGGACATCGCAAATAAAATATTCAGGGCAAAAGGAAACTGGATGCAGATAGTCCATTATGGAGAGATCGGCGCAATCGCTGTTGCAATGATGATGGGATCTTCTGCGATGGTCATTGATGAAAGGACGACAAGGATGCTCATCGAGGATCCTGATTCATTGAGGAAGATGATGGAGAAGAAGCTCCACACAAAGGTTGAGATGAACAAGGACAACCTGAATGAGTTCGGGAAAAGGACAAAAGGCATAAAGATGATAAGGTCAACAGAGCTTGCGATGATGGCATATGAGAAAGGCCTGCTTGACAGGTTTTTGCCGAACATCCCTCAGGCAAGAAAAGAGCTGATTGATGGAGTCTTATGGGGGATAAAGCTGAATGGCTGCTCAATATCAGAGATGGAGATAGACAGGATAATAAAGCTCGAGACAAAGAATGGGTAGATGATAAACTATAATAAAAATCAGCAAATTTTTTATACTCATCATACTCAAAGACAAAGCATAAGCAGAAAGAAGTGATAAGATGTCGATATTAAGATTCACAAGGGAAGAGAGGAAGAGAAGAAGAAGAGAAGCTGCATATGGCTGGGGTTCTACAAAGAACATGACGACCCATGAGTTCATTGCCCACAGGGAAAGGATGGCAATGGATGAGAAGAAGAGGAAGCAGGAAGCTGCAGAAAGGGCAAGAGCAGGCGGAGCAGCTGGAAAGACTCCTGCAGCAGCAGGCACAGGCGCGAGAAAAGGGGGATTCCTGAAGCTGCTTCTGTTCCTTGCAGTGATTGCGGGGATAGTTTATCTTTACCTTAAATACATAAAAAAGTGATTGATGGGGGGCTTATAACAGTGAAATTCGCGCACATGGCAGACTGCCATATAGGGTCCTGGAGAGACCAGAAACTTAGGGATCTGAGCATAAAAGCATTCACAAAAGCGATTGATGAATGCATAAAGCAAAATGTGGATTTTGTCCTTATCTCAGGAGACCTTTTCAACACAGCCCTGCCTGCAATCGACAGCCTGAAGCTTGCTGTGAAGAAGCTCAAGGAGCTGAAGGACAAGGATATTAATGTCTATGGCATTGCAGGAAGCCATGATTATTCTTCTTCTGGCAAGACAATGATTGATGTGCTGGTCAATGCAGGGCTTTTCACAGATGTGTTCAAGGGAAGTGTTGAGCATGACACAATCACACTTGACTTCACTGTTGACAATAAGACAGGAGCAAAGATAACAGGAATAAAAGGAAGAAAGGGAATGCTTGACAGGAAATATTACGAAGCATTGAACAGGAAGAATCTCGAAGAGGAAAAAGGGATGAAGATATTCCTTTTCCACACAGCAATATCTGAGATAAAGCCAAAAGAGCTTGAGAAGATAGAATCTGCGCCCATGTCCTATCTTCCGAAAGGATTTGATTATTATGCAGGAGGCCACGTCCACTACATCTATGAAGAGAAGAGAGATGGCTATGGATTGATTGCATATCCAGGAGCATTGTTCCCTGCAAATTTCTTTGAGATGGAGAAGTACGGCAATGGAGGTTTCTATGTTGCTGAATCTGTTGAAGCAGAGCAAGGATCAAAGAAAATAGAACTGAAATGGATCCCTGTGCCTGTTAAGCAGACATTCAACATCTCAGTGAACTGCGACAACAAGAACCCGAAGCAGGTTGAGGATGAGATTTTTGATAGGATAAAGGGAAAGGAGTTCATAAACACGATTGTGCTGATAAGGGTTTCCGGCACACTGTTCACAGGAAAGCCTTCTGATATAAATTTCAAGGGCATATTCGAGGCATTGAACAGGAAATCTGCTTATTTTGTGATGAAGAGCACATCAATGGTCACATCAAGGGAATTCGCTGACATGAAAAGCAGGCTTGATGCAGAAGTCATTGCAGAAGAGATGATAATTGACAAGAATCTCGGGTTCTCAAAGCTGCCAGGCATCACAAAAGAGAATGAGAAAAACATGATAGTCTCCCTGATAAAGATACTCTCTGCAGAGAAAGAGGACGGCGAGAAAGTGCATGACTTCGAGAAAAGGGTTTCAGAGGAGACAGAAAAGATTATCAAGATGAATTGATAATAGAAAAGATAGATTACTTCAGCAGCTTTTTCAGCATCTCGTGCACGATAGAGGGCGCTGCCTGGCCTCTTGTCTTCTTCATGACCTGACCGATTATGTAATGCAGGGATTTCTCATTGCCTTTCTTGTAGTCCTCGACTGCCTCAGGATTCTCATCGATCGCCTGCCTGCAGAATGCCTCAAGCTCTGATGCGCCTGACATGGCTTTTATTCCTGACTTCTTCACATAATCCTTTGGAGAGAAAGGCTCTTCCATGAGCTTCTCAAGTATCTTCTTTGCGACATTCTCTGTTATCTCCTTTTTCTCGACCATTGAGAGAAGCTCAATCATGTGTTTCTCATCTATCTTTAAGTCCTCAAATGTCCTCTTGCCGTAATTCATGACCCTAACAAGCTCTCTTCTCAGCCATCTTGCTGCAAGGACAGGATCAATCTCCTCTGCCACTTTCTCCCACATCTCTGCCAATGATTTCTCTTCTGCAATGACTTCTGCATCAAGCCTGCTTATCTTATTTAATGACTTTGTCCTGCGCAAGCTCTGGCATCTCTTTCTTTATTGATTCTACAAAATCATCTGTTATTTCTGTGATCACAAGGTCTGGATCAAGGATATAACCATAATCTTCCTCTGTCTCCTTTGTCCTTATCCTTCTTGTCACTCCATTCTCTGCATCCCATGCTCTTGTGTCCAGGACAAATTTCTTTCCTTCCTCAAAATCCTTTTTCTGCCTCTCAACCTCATATTTCAATGCCCTCTCTATCTCCTTAAATCCTGTGATATTCTTGACCTCAGACCTCACATAACCTGTCTCTTTTATGCTTATGTTTGCGTCTGCTTTTATTATGCAATGATCCTGATCAAATATTCCGATGTAGTTGAGCACTGTAATCAGTTTTCTCATGAAATCCCTTGCTTCTGCAGGGCTGTACATCTCTGGCTTTGTGACAATCTCCAATAATGGCCTTCCTGACCTGTTGTAATCTACCAGAACAAATGGGCTTGAGTGCATTCCAGCAGGATGGACAAGAGAGGCAGGATCTTCCTCAAGATGAGCTCTTACAAGGCCTACCTCTTTCTCGTCAGAAATCCTTAATTTCCCTTCTGTCCCTATCGGAACCTCATACTGAGTTATCTGGTAATTCTTTGACATGTCTGGATAGAAATAATTCTTTCTTGAGAATATGAGATTCCTGCTTATTGTGCAGCCCAGTGCAAGGCAAAGCCTCACTGCAAAGTCAACTGCCTTCTTATTCAACACTGGCTTTGATCCAGGATGGCCAAGGCAAACAGGGCAGGTATGAGTGTTCGGCTCCTCTGTGTTCTCTGTTGAGCATGAGCAGAACAGTTTTGTGTTTGTGTTGAGCTCTACATGGATCTCCAGTCCGATTACAATATCTGTTGTGAAATTTGGTTTTTTTATCATTTTCTTGATTAAACCTTAATCTATTTAATAAGAGGTGTAAACTAAGTATCGCCCCTATTGGATTGCAAATACCTTTCCCTATTATTTTGGGAGCTGTTCCATGAATAGGCTCAAACATACCTAAAAAATTTTCATGCGTTGTATTATAGTTACACCTCTTCTTTTGCATGCAATTTGTCAATCAAACGTTTTGAGTCATTATTCTGCTTTGCACAGCTCACTAAAATCTTGTTCAGCTTTAATTTCCTGAAACCAAAATCCAAGACAAGCTTTGCAGCTTCAATTGCATAACCTTTTCTCCTGTAAGGTTTCCCTAACCAATAACCGAGTTCTGCACGATTGTCTCTCTTGTCTAATCTTATCAGGCTAACGCCACCTATCATTTCGTCATTAAGAGTTATTGCGAATGGATATTCTTCTTTTTTTCTTATATTATAATTTGAACTTTTTATGAAATTTTTAGCATCTTTTAATTTATAAGGGCAAGGTATACGTGTGAATCTGCTGACAGTCTTGTCATTAGCCAATTCTGCAAGGCGTCTTTCATCTTTCTTTAAGTATGGCCTTAATACAATCCTTTTTCCTTTTAGTTCCATTTTATTTCGCCTTCACGCTGCTTCCTGCCTGCAGTATCTTGCCTTCTTTTAGGTGGTCTCCGATGAGCATCATTCCGACTGGCAATTCCTTGCCTTCTTTCTTCTCAAAGCCCACAGGCACATTGAGATGAGGCAATCCTGCGAGATTAGGGCCCACTGTGAGTATGTCAATCATGTAATTCTGCAATAGGCTTAGTTTTTTTATCTCATCAAACTTAGGAGGAAGTATTGGCACAGTCGGAGACACCAGTACATCATATTTCTTGAACAATGCCTTGTATTCCTGGATTATCTTTGTCCTCACTTTCATCGCCTTCATGTAATAAGCATCCCTGAAGCCAGCCATCCTTGCGAATGTTCCGATCATTATCCTTCTTTTTGCCTCTTTGCCAAAGTGCATGCTCCTTACTTTTGTGAAATACTCATTGAAGCTTCCTTCAAGCTTCTCATGCTTTCCATACCTCATTCCGCAGTATTTCTGAAGGTTAGTTGATGATTCTGATGTTGCGATGAGATAATAAACAGAAAGCCCGTATTTGAT
>JAPLZS010000025.1 GCA_026394915.1 Candidatus Woesearchaeota archaeon
CTCGACGAGATAAAGGAAGCCATAACAAAGGCAGACCTGAGGGCATTGGCAAGTAAGGGTGCAATACAGGTAAAGCACAGCAAGTTCAAATCAAGGTCAGGCAGCAGGCACAATCATGCCCAGAAGGTGAAGGGAAGGCAGAAAGGCCACGGAAGCAGGAAAGGGAACAAGACTGCAAGGACTCCTGCAAAGAGGGCCTGGATAAACACAATAAGATCCCAGAGGAGATTCCTCAGGAGCCTCAAGAAAGGCAATCTTGTGTCAAAGAAGGATTACAGGGAGCTTTATAACAAGTCAAAAGGAGGATTCTTCAGGAGCATAAGGCACATAAAAGTGTTCATAGATGAAAGAAACCTCATAATCAAGAAAGCCAAGAAAGAAAACAAGAAGAGCATATAAAATGAAATCAAAAAAATCAAACAGGTACACTGTAGCATTCAGGAGAAAGAGAGAAGGAAGGACTGATTACAGGAAGAGGATGGCTCTCCTAAAATCAGGCAAGGACAGGCTTGTCATAAGGAGATCTCTCAAGGGAATGATTGCGCAGATAGTGAGATATGAGACAAAAGGAGATATGGTCATAGTGGGCGCAAGCGCAATAGGCCTGAAGAAATTCGGATTAAAGACATCAGGAAGCAACATCGCAGTCTCGTATCTTGTAGGCCTGCTTTTGGGAAAAATGGCAGCTGAGAAAGGCATAAAGAGCGCTATTGCAGATATCGGCCTTAACTCATCGACAAAAGGATCAAAGATATATGCAGTCGTGAAAGGAGTCATTGATGCCGGGCTTGATGTGCCTGCATCTCCGGAGATGTTCCCTTCAAAAGAGAGGCTTGAGGGAAAGGACATAATGAACTATGCAAAGATGATTGAGAAGAGCTCAGGCGATGAGATACCTAAATATTTTGACAGCATAAAGAAGAAGATCACAGGTGGAAAATCATGAAAGCAAAAGCATCAGAGAAAAAACCAGAAGATGTAGAAGCAAAGAAAGAGATTGCTGAGGAAGATGTTAGCAATGTCAAGATAGAGGCAGAGAAAGAGGTCGTAAGCGCTGTGCCTATCGAGGTAGAGGAACTCATAAAGGCCATGCCTGTAAAGAGAGAGGTAGAGGGATGGGTCCCAAAGACAGAGACAGGGAAGAAGGTCAAGAACGGCGAGATAAAGGACATCGAGGAGATCCTTGATATGGGAATAACGATAATGGAGCCTGAGATAATAGACATGCTCATGCCAGAACTGTCTTCAGAGCTTCTCTTGGTCGGGCAATCAAAGGGAAAATTTGGAGGAGGGCAGAGAAGGGTCTTCAAGCAGACGCAGAAGAAGACAAAGGAAGGGAACAAGCCCAAGTTCTCCACAATCGCGGTCATAGGCAACAAGAACGGGATTGTCGGAATGGGATTCGGAAAGGCAAAAGAGACTGTGCCGGCAAGAGAGAAAGCATTCAGGAACTCAAAACTGAATGTCATAAAGATAAGGAGAGGATGCGGATCATGGCAGTGCGGCTGCAAGAACCCCCATTCAATACCATTTGAGGTAGAGGGAAAAGAAGGGTCAGTCATAATGATCCTCAAGCCTGCGCCGAAAGGAAAAGGCCTCTGCATACAGAGCGAGTGCAAGAAGATACTCGAGATGGCAGGCATAAAGGATGTATGGTCAAAGACAAGAGGCAACACAGCAAGCAGGAGCAATCTCCTGATGGCATGCTTCAATGCCCTTAAGAAACTCATGGAAGTGAAAACAGGCCCTGATCACAAAGAATCTCTTGGAATAGCAGAGGGAATGATAAAAAATGAGCAGTGAAAAGACAGTCAAACCTTCAGAGGGAAATGGAGAAATGCTTGCAGTAGTTCTTATCAGAGGGCTTATTGACCTGAGATATGACATGCTCACTACACTGAAGATGCTCAGGCTGCACAAGAAACATTCATGCGTCATTGTCCCAAAGAACGCAGTCAATCTCGGCATGATCAACAAGGTAAAGGATTTTGTTGCATGGGGCGAGATAGACGGGCCCACGCTTAAGATGCTCATCGAGAAGAGAGCAGAGAAGAGCCCAAGGGATCCGAAGAAGACAAAACCCTTCTTCAGGCTGTCTCCTCCAAGAAAAGGGTTCGGAAGAAGGGGCCTTAAGGGATCTTTCAAGCAGGGAGGAGCTCTCGGCTACAGGGGCGATAAGATAAATGACCTTATCACGAGGATGTTATAATGACAACACATAAAAGGAAGAAAGTCGGAAGATACAGGGGGAGCCAGACCCACGGCGGAGGAGCCAAGAAGAAGAGAAGAGGAACAGGAAACAAGGGAGGCGCAGGAAGAGCGGGAACAGGAAAAAGAGCTCACTGCAGGAAGCCTTCAATATGGGCAGACCCCCTTTATTTCGGAAGGCATGGCTTCAAAATACCTTACAAGCTTGAGAAGATAAGTGCTGTCAATATCGATTGCATAAATGAGAAGATAGAAGATTTCAAGGCAAATGGAATTGCATCTGAGAAGTCCGGGGCATATGAGATTGACCTTTCAAAGCTCGGGTTCAACAAGCTTATTGGATCCGGAGCCTGTTCAAAGAAAATGATCATAAAAGTCAAGTATGCATCTACGCACGCTGTCGAAAAGGTGAAGGAAGCTGGCGGAGAGGTCGTCTTGACTGCTGAGAAAAAGGAAAAGATAAATAAACCAGCGAAGGATACTATCAAAAAAGAGACGGCATAGGCAGGAGAAAAGGATGTCTGTATTCAAAAACATCTTACTGAATCTTCCTGAAGTGGAGTCTCCGACGCAAAGGAAACTTTCATTCAAGGAAAAGCTGAAGTGGACATTGATAGTCCTTACCGCATTCTTCATTCTTGGATTGATACCGCTGTTCGGCCTCGGCCAGAACTCATTGCAGCAGTTCGAGTTCCTTTCTGTGATACTTGGCGCTGAATTCGGATCATTGATATCCCTTGGAATAGGCCCATTGGTCACAGCATCCATTGTCCTGCAGCTGCTGAATGGGTCAAGCATAATCAAGTTTGACCTTAAGACAGATGATGGAAAGAAGACTTTCCAGGGAACGCAGAAACTTCTTTCGTTATTTTTTATACTGTTTGAATCAGGGATTTATGTATTCATGGGAGGGCTCTCTCCTGATCCTGCGCTTAAGGGGACTTCAATGTATCTTACAATGCAGCTGATCATAATATTCCAGATGTTCCTTGGAGGGATTGCCATACTCCTCATGGATGAGATTGTCTCAAAATGGGGATTTGGCTCTGGAATAAGTTTGTTCATTGCAGCAGGAGTGTCAAAGACTCTTTTCATAAGGACCTTCAGCCCATTGCCTTCTCCTACAAATCCTGAACTGGCAACAGGAGCTATTCCTGTGTTATTTCAGAGTTTATCCTCTGGAGGATCCCCTCAGACAACGCTCTTGATGCTTGCTGCGATTGCAGCGACTGTACTGATATTCATATTTGCAGTGTATTGCCAGGCAATGAAAGTGGAGATACCATTGTCTTTCGGCAGGATAAGGGGCCACGGAATAAGATGGCCATTGGCATTCATCTACACATCTAACATACCAGTCATACTTGTCTCTGCTTTACTGGCCAATATACAATTATGGGCAAGGCTCATGGGAAACTGGCTTGGATGGAGTGCGCAGTCAGTTGTTGACTGGGTAAGCGTTCCAGGAGGCAGTGAGGGAATACTCGGCCTGATAATCAAGCAAGGATCTATCTTTGTCGGAATAATGCCTTATCTGCATGCATTGACTTACATGCTCATCATGGTTGCAGGAGCTGTTGTCTTCAGCTGGTTCTGGGTCCAGACAGCCGGCATGGATGCAAGGAGCCAGGCAAAGAATATAATGGCTTCTGGATTGCAGATACCTGGATTCAGGAAAGATGAAAGGGTGATGGAGAGGATACTTGACAGATATATAGGTCCTCTGACAATAATGGGTGCAATAACAATAGGGGTACTTGCTGCGCTTGCTGATCTTTCTGGATGCCTTGTGCACGGAACAAGCCTGTTGCTCACTGTGATGATTGTGTATAGATTGTATGAGGACATTGCAAAGCAGCACATGTATGACATGCATCCTATGATGAGAAAGTTCATGGAGATCTAAATGGCTTTTTACGAGATGTTTAATGCTTTTTTTGATCCTGTGCTGGGGCCATTGCTTTCTTTAGGACCGTTCCTTGCTCTGTTTTTGATGTCTTTTCTTATATCTCTTATGATTACGCTCGTGTACAAATGGGTGACTGACCAGAAGCTGATGAAGACTATAAAGGATGACCTTACCAGGATGCAGAAGGAGATAAAAGAACACAAAGATAATCCTAAACGCATGATGGAGCTCCAGAAAGAGATGATGGACAAGAATTTCAAGTACATGTCGCACTCAATGAAGCCTACGCTGTTCACTTTCATCCCTTTGATAATCATTTTCGGCTGGCTGAGCGCAAACCTTGCTTATGCGCCAATAATGCCTGACACAAAGGTTGATGTCTATGCTTTCTTTTATGACAATAATGCGACATCACAGGCTTCTTTGGTTGCTCCTTCTGGAGTGATTTTGCTTTCTGACAATACTTCTAATGTGAGTGTGATCTATGCAGGAGATAAATTGCTTTTCAATAATCCGAACCTGGCCAATGCGCGGTATGGAGGATTCCTTGATCTGAAGAAGGATATCTATTATGCTGGCTGGAAGATAAAAGCAACATCTGGAACGCACAATCTTGAGATAGATGTGAATGGGAAGCCATACTTCAAGGATATCCTTGTGGCAGACAACAAGTATGTCAATCCTCTTGAGAAAGTGGATGATGGGACTGTGCTGGGCCTTGCAGTCGACCAGAAAGGCCAGACAGTGATTGACTTTGCAGGCGTGAAGATAGGCTGGTTCTGGTCATACGTGATATTCTCGATACTGTTCAGCATGATACTGAGGAAAGTGCTGAAGGTTTACTGATTCCATCTGCAGAACTCTTAGATCTCATCTGACAAATCTCTTCTTTCTCAGGAATATAAGCAAAAACAAAAAAAATTATTTCCTTATCTTCACCGTTATCATGAACATAAGCATTGCGAATGCAAGTATCCATGAGACAACTCCGATTGCCTTGAATATGTCTCCGCTGCCCTGATTAGCGACAGCATTGCCTGTTATCGGCGATACTGCTGCACCTGTGATTCCATTAGCGCCTGTTGGTGCATTTCCTTCTGTTTCTGCAGGCGTTCCTGCTGCTGGAGGTGTTGATTCTACCAGATGAGTTACTGGTACGACTGTCTGAGGTGCGGTTGAAGGTGCATACACAGCTCCACCACCGCCTCCGCCTCTATGACCTATTGGAGTGTCATCGTTTACTACTACTGGCGCTGGAGCCGCATAATCCTCATCAGTGCTTCCGTCGCAGTCATTGTCTATGCCGTCATTTGTATTGTCTGCTGCAGCTGGATTTATTGCTGTATCATTGTCATTGCAGTCTGAGTTTAATATGGAAAATCCTGCCGGAGCGCTTGCATAACAGGAGGATATTTCGCTTGAAGCATTGTCTATACCATATCCGTCTGAATCTGAATCAGTATAATGAGTATACATTGTCAGGCCGTTGTCTATGATTCCGTTACAATCGTTATCCAATCCATCACATAATTCGGTACTAGGAGTTCCTGCTGAACATGAATCAACCTCTGCACCAGCAACACATGTCTTTTGCCCTATTGCTGCGCATGCTCCAACCCCGCAGGTTGTAGATGTTGTAACATAACCATCATCTGGGATTCCATTGCAATCATTATCTTTTCCATCACAATTAGCATCAGATGCCCCGGGATTTATGCTGTCACAAGCATCTCCCACTCCATTAGCATTACAATCTGCCTGGTCTGGATTCGCATGATCCTTGCAATTATCAATGCAGTCTGCAACACCATCTTGATCTGTATCAGTTGCGACAGGCATTACAGCCTGGCATATGCCATTGCAATCAGTCAATCCTGCATCAGTATCACCGCATGAATTAGCATCAGAAGTGCATATCTGATTCCAAGCCGGTCTTTCTGACGGAGTTAAAGCATTGCATTCTGTGCCCAATCCGTCTTGTGAACATACATAATTTCCTGTGTTGGAATCTCCGCAAGTGTTAGAATCGCTTTGACAAGAATCCCCTATATTGAATCCTTCATCAACTGCGCCGTCGCAATTGTCATCTAAAGCGTCACAAATTTCAGATACGCCTGGATTTACTGAAATATGGCCATCATCACAATCAGTATTATCTGTTACATAACCCAAAGGAGCTGAACATCCTGATTGGGTTACTAAATTATTTCCATAACCATCACCATCTGAATCTTGATAATAAGTTGTTAAAACCCCTTCGTCAGTTTGTCCATTACAATTATCATCTAAATCATTTGCACATACTTCGGCTACACTTGGATTTATTGCCGCATCATTGTCATTGCAATCGTCTCCGCCAAACATTTTTTCTGTATATCCATCTGAATCCTTATCAACATTCGTTGTTGGATCTGCTTCTGCAGTATTAATTGATAAAATACCGGAGTTTATATTGAAACTGCATGTTCCAGAGACATACTCACTTTCATCTAAATAAACTATTGTTTTACTATTAATCAGATCAGAAGGATTTTGTATTTCAGTCATATTATATACAGTACAGACTTTAGTATTGTCTGTATAATTAATGTTCATGGTGATGTTGGATTCTGGAGATTTAACTTTCCAAAAAAGGAATGTTCCGTCACTTTCTGGACTATAATGATTCAAAATTCCGAAATAATCTCCAGTGTAAACATCTCCGACATATGCATAACCATTGAATGTGGCGTTCATTACATTATTTCCATCAATAAAGATCTCCATCTCTTTGTTTATTGATTGCGTAGATGCAGCCATAACCATTGGTAAAGCCATTAATAATATCAGCATGAATTTTATTATTTTCATCATAGTTCCTCCTGTATCCGACTGCCCCAAATCGTATTTTTTAAGTGGTGATGCTGCAGGTATAAAATCCCTTGCTTGAAATCTTTTAACTTAATTCAAAAAATGGGTTAACTGTTCAACTTTATTGAATGATTCAGTTTGCATAAATCTGATCTGCATGATCTTCTTAGGTGCTCCTTTATGTATGCTGTATAATCATCCTTGATTATGCTCTTTTCTGAGAACTGGAAAAGATCCACAACCTCAAATGAGCCGTCCTGCTGCATCTCATGAAAATAATCCTCAAGCTCTGAATTGTTCTTGAACACGAACATGCCTACTGCACAGACATCGCTCCTCGATATCCTGCATAGGCATGTCAGGTTTGACATCTCATCTATCTTCTTCTTGACTGACTCTGATCCTTTCTGCCAGAGCTCTGGCTTGACTTTGATCAATGCTATTGCGTGTGAGGATATTCCCACTCTGTCTAAGTCTATGCTGGCAGAATATCCCTTGATTATCTTGTCATCCTCAAGCCTCTTCCTTATCTTGCCTATGGCCTGAGTGGATATCTTCAGCTTTTCGGCCATATGAAGATCAGGGATCCTTGCATTGTCAAGAAGGCAGCAAATCACTTCCCTTTCATTCTTTGTGAGTTTCCTGGCCTCTGTGTTCATTAAGTTAAACATTTTCGTCACTTTGGTTTAAATAATTGAAGTTTAAGTCTTTGATGTTGTTTTGGGATTTGGTTTAAGTTGTTGATGAGTTCTTTTCAGCTAATAGCCTAAAACAGCATAAAATCTTATCTTCTTTATGCTCTTCTTTATACCTGCGCCCCAGACTATATGAACATCATCGTTCATCTTTTCCGTGATCCTGCTGATTGCCGGAAGGAGGTCTCTCTTGAGCTCTGCATCTTTTGGGCATTCCACCCTTATGGCTGCACCATTGATTCTTTCAGGATTCTTGATATTTGATGCAAAATCACCTTCATCTCCTGAAAAGAACTCAGTTTCCTTGGAACCGTCTATCACTGACTTGATATCTTCTATGTCAAGGAATACTTGGCCTTCTTTTTTGATCAGTCTCTTGACTAAGGCTATGCCTTTCTTGTCCTTTATCTTTGCTTTTAGATATTCATTGATTTCTTTGGTTTTCATTTTTTCATCCCCTCAATCCATGCTCTGACTTCTTCATCAGGCGGGTTCTTGCATATGAGGCATTGCTTGCAGATGGTTACACATGCACAGTCGCAGCTTGTACTGCCTGAATCGATAATATAGTGATAATGAGATTCTCCTTTGTTCCCTTTATCGCACTGCACCTTGCAGCTTGCATCGCAGTCTCCATTGTTGGGCAGGGCATATCTGCTCCAGGAAACAGCACCTGTTGCTGTCCTGAATCTCTCATGATAGATCACCTTTGCAAAAAGAATTGGACAGATTATAATGAATATGGCCATAACCTTATCTTTCTTGCTTAATCTTTTCCATTCCCTCCTAATGACATACAAAGGGATTAGAGTAAACGACCATAAAAACAGAAAAAACACAGACATGCCTAATATGCTCCAGTTCATTTTCTCACCTTTGATCTCTTTGGCTTTGGATTCCTTATAAGAATCAGGCCATCATCAACCTTTTTCTTGTCAAGCCATATCCCATGTGTGCCTGCGCTGTCTGTGATCTCTGCCTTGTAATGGGCCTTTCCACGCCATCTCCTTATCTCATCATAATGCACACAAGGTGTGCAGCCATATTCGAAATGCATCTTATTTTTGATTTTCTTGTGAATTGGAGATCTTACTACTTGGTACTTCACTCCAGAAAACAAAGTCAGAGCATCCATATACTCCTGAAGGTCTTTTTCCTTCAATCTGTCTGCCTTTATAACCATCTCCCAGAAGCCATCTTCATCTTTGTACACGCTTGGAATTGCTTTCTTGTTGTCTTCTCTTGCTTCTTTCAAAGTCATTATAGTGGCTTCGCAGCCTCTCTTTGAATTGAGATCTGCCCAGGTGACAGGGTGGTCTTTCTCTGTGCCCTTGAAATCACAATAATCCCAGACTTTGATTATCTTTTTCATCCATACACCTCGATTCCGACATCTTTCAGGGCCTCATTGATATTCTTGTATTCTTTATTATGCTTGAGCCAGACCTTGAAAATTAGTTTTCCCTTGTTCCAGAACATCAGGTGATGGTCAAATACTGGCTTTCCCATGAACTTTCCCCTGTCATGCACGTATTCTATCCTGTCGCAGAATATCCTGCTCTGTTCCTCTGTATTCTTATGGCCGATGAAACCACGTTTTCTCTTGATTGTATTTTTCATTTTTTGAATATGCTCCTTGCGTGGCCTAATCTCTCCTTTGTTGAGATAGTATCAGCTAATTCCTCTCTCTGCCTTTTCCTCTTCTCTTGCTTTTTCTCTCTATATCTCTATTGAACTCCTGATCAGCTTTCCTTAATGCCTTTTCACCGAGTTTCTTCCTGCAGTGAGGGCACTTAAGGTTCTCATCAACAAAAAAGCATTTTTTCCCCATGTTTCTCACCTTTTCCTCTCAATCAGCATTATGTTTATTTTCGGAAGATTAAAATTGAAGGGTCTTGTGCTTGGCGCTGAATTCCAGCATTTGGGTGCATACCATGATGTTGCTACAAGGCCTGTTTTCTCAATTACAATATCTCCTGCCATGCTTCCTATGAGATTTAGCAGCGAGACTTCAGAGATGTGCAATCTTCCGTCATCAGGGAAGATATAAAAGCCCATGAAATCCTTATGCTCTGGATTTCTTTTCTTGATGAGCCTTGCAAGTATCCTTTCAAAATCTTTCCTTGTGCTGATAAGCGGTCTTTTCGGATTGAAACTGCATCTCTCTATTGTAAGTTTGCACCCTTTCACGCTTTTCAGGAAGCTTTTCCATTCTTTCCCATTGACAAGCCTGCTGCCTATGCCTTTCACGATAAATTCTGCATCTGGATGTACCATTGTTTCACCCGATGTAATCTGCTGAAAGTGTTTCATTGTCTTCAACATAATCAGCAGCCCTCACAGAAATTATGTCGACTTTGCCTTCTTTTCTCATGCCTATTGTGAAGATCACTTCCTTTCCTATGCTCTGCCTTATCTTTTCCAGCCTTTTCCCGAAGTTTTTCATTTATTTCACCCTTCCTATCTTTATTGTCTATTTTCTACTTGTAAAGTAGAACTATTATTTAAGTCTTTCTATTTAATAAGTAGAATTTATAGCTTTTTAACCGAAAGATTTATATATCAATCTTATTTTATAGGTATAACATAAGAGGGGGATATATTATGAAGAAAGTGATGATCTCTACTATCTATGAAGGCAATGTAGTGCCGATTGCAGTCCATAAGCTTGGGCCTGACAAATTGATACTTCTTGACGCAGAAGACAGGAAAGACACAAGGGAGAGGGCTATAAATTCTTTAAAAGAGAAGTATAAGGGCATTGTTGAAGTGTCTGCTGTCAAGACTTCCTCTTATGACATTGTGAAGATAGCTTCTGATGTCGCTTCTATAATTGATTCAGAGTCTGCAAAAGGGAACTCTGTAATGCTTCATATAACAGAATCCAGGAAGATACAGTCAATAGGCGCAATGTTCGGCGCTTATTTAAGGAAAGAGAAGGTTGACGGGATATATTATTTTATACAGGAGACAGGGGAGCCCATGAAACTGCCTGTTCTTGACCTGAAACTGAATGAGACCAAGATGAAGATGATGAAAGAGATCATGAAAGGCCAAACAAATGCAAAGGAACTGGCCTCAAAGCTGGATGTTCATCTTTCTCTTATTTATGCTAACTTTAAAGAGATGCAGAAGGAAGGCCTGCTTGACGACGACCTTAAGATAACAGAAGCAGGAAGACTGAGGATGGTATGATGAAAAGAGAAATCGAAAGTAGGACAATATTGGACAAGTTTGCAAAAGATTTTGCAGATGTTGTTGAGAAGCATGCAAAGTACATCATAGTCTCCGGCTTTGT
The DNA here is from genome assembly GCA_026394915.1 of Candidatus Woesearchaeota archaeon. Taxonomy (GTDB): domain Archaea; phylum Nanobdellota; class Nanobdellia; order Woesearchaeales; family UBA12501; genus WJJV01. Next base: position 10,961 of record JAPLZS010000025.1, read on the forward strand.
GGCCATAGCGCATGGAAGGAGCAGGGGAACAGAAGACATTGACATGATAATAGAGAGGATAAGCAAAGAAGAGTTTGTAAAGCTTCACAAAGATCTTGTAAAGAATGGGTTTGTCTGCATGCAGTCAGAT
>JAPLZS010000082.1 GCA_026394915.1 Candidatus Woesearchaeota archaeon
AAATGTAACATTCAATTACTTGAAACTCTTGCCAGATATAATGCGTTTACAATCACCGATTATAGCTTTATAAATGTACCTTTTAGATTGATGAAAGTCCTTGGAAATAGGGTTTGTTCTTGGCGGAAGGGACAGCGAGGGTTATGGCCTTTACAATATAGGCCCTGATGGCAGTGTAACTGATGAGGCTGATTTCACATCAGATGGTTCAGGTTCTGTCTTTGCCTTGGGTGTCCTTGAGACACTGTACAAGAAGGACATGACATTGGAAGAAGGGAAGAAACTTGCAATCAAATCATTGAATGCAGCACTGCAGAGAGATTCTGCATCAGGTTCAGGAATAGACATGTGGACAATAACAAAAGAAGGCGCAAAGAAGATAATGACAAGAGACCTGTCTACAAAGCTCGAGTAAACTGTATATCAAAAAGGAAAACATCAATGGATATAGGATTTTGGATTCACTCATATCTTAAAATCATATAGAAAATCTTGACGGATTTTTTGCAAAAGAGCGGCTGAATGGTCATATAACCCATATGAAATGGCATCTATTGACAATTTAAAACAAAAGAGTTATTTAGAGGATACCAAAAACGTCTGAATTCTCATGATTTCTGACGAAAATAAGGCAAAACCAAATAAGAAAAAACAACAAGAAAAAATACGGACAAAATAAATAAGAGATAACAAAGAGATAACAAGATGGCAGACATAATAAAGGAAATGATGGAGCATCTTCCTGCGAACAAGGTTTCTGATGCAGGATTTGAAGGCGCAAACATAATGTTCTACACAAAGGACTCTGAGTTCTTCCTGAACAATAACGGGGTAATCAAGGATCTTGTGGACAAGTTCAAGAAAAGGGTCGAGCTAAGGCCAGACCCGTCAATAACAATGGAGCAGGAGAAGGCAAAGAAGATAATAAAAGAGATACTTCCTGAAGAATGTGGCATAGGCGAGCTGATATTTGACGTTCAGAGGAGCCAAGTCATAATAGAGACAGAGAAGCCCGGGCTTGCGATAGGGAAGCAGGGAAGCATATTGAGGGAGATAAAGGAGAAGACTTTCTGGGTCCCTCTGATAAGGAGGACGCCTGCGATAAAATCACAGATAATAGAGAACATAAGGGCAGTGCTTTACCAGAATTCTGATTACAGGAGAAAATTCCTCAACAAGATAGNNNNCATAGGGTCTATGACGGATGGATAAGGGAGAAGAAGAATGAGTGGATAAGGGTCTCTTATCTTGGCGGAGCAAGGCAGGTCGGAAGGAGCTGCCTCCTGCTGCAGACTCCTGAATCAAGGGTATTGCTTGACTGCGGAATAGATGTTGCATCAGACCAGCAGCCATATCCCTTCCTTGAGGCCCCTGAGTTCAAGATAGACGAGCTTGACGCAATCATAATAACGCATTCCCATCTGGATCATTCAGGGCTTTTGCCTTATCTTTTCAAGTTCGGATACAAAGGGCCAGTGTACTGCACTGCTCCGACAAGGGATGTCATGTCATTGCTTCAGCTGGATATGATAAAGATAATGATCAATGAGGGAAAAGAGCCTCTTTTTTCACAGGATGATGTAAAAGAGATGGTCAGGCTCAGCGGTGAAAGTATTGGCTGATATTGTCTCGACCAATCGCCCTCTGTTGAAGGGGTGCTCAAAAGAGTTCTTGATAACCTGGTTTCACCATGCTGGTTGAATTGAATGGTACGCGTCTCAATTGCAAGGTAACCGGTCAAGTTTTCTCACAGACAAGGAGAAGACCATGAATAATTCGTCCGACCTCATCGTAGTGGGCGCGGGGCCGGCCGGGCTTTCCTGCGCTATCGAAGCCGGGCGGCAGG
>JAPLZS010000107.1 GCA_026394915.1 Candidatus Woesearchaeota archaeon
CAGGATGCGAACCAGAGCCGAATGATCCAAGGGATCTGTTGGGTGCAAAAATGCTTTCCCCTATAATTCCTGAAAAAAGAATTGATTGGAGAGAATTGGGATATTTAACAAAAGTCAAGAACCAGTTGAATACAAACTGCTGCACAGGCGAAGGCTCGATAGGTGCGTTTGAAAGCCTAAAGATAATAAAAAAGAATGAAAAGCTGGATTTCAGCGAGTTATTCACTTATTGGAACGCAAGGAATTTTGAAGGTGCAACACAATACGATGGCGGTGCTTTCATAAGAGATGCACTGAAAAGCCTCAACCAGAATGGTGCTTGTTTTGAAGCATATTGGAATTTTGATGTAAACAATGTTATGAAAAAGCCATCTTGGATTGCATACTTTGGTGCGAGATTCAATAAGATCAGCAAATACTACAAATTGTATAGTCTTACAGAGATACAGCAATGCTTATCCCAAAAAATACCTGTTGTTGCTGGAATAAATGTTTACGAAAGCATAGAAGATGCAAGGAAAGGCGGAGAGATCTCAATGCCTAAATCTAATGAGAAGCAGATCGGAGGGCATTGCATCCAATTAGCAGGATACGATGACAAACAAAAAGAGATGATCATCAAGAACTCTTGGGGAGAAGATTTCGGCGATAAAGGCTTTCTTTATGCACCTTACGATTTTATGGACAAATTTTCTTTCGACTGGTGGGCCATTGAATAGAAAACTATTTAAACCTATTTTGTATATTGCATAATCAGAGGGCCTTTTTGTTGTGGGAGATAATTATGGCTACAAGACAACCTTATTGAAAGGTCTTAAAATCATATTGTACACAGGGATTCCAGCAGCAATTTCTTTTATTACGGACATTTGGAAACCATCATGGGCTGCAATCACAATCGGCGGCATATTGGTCATGCTCGAAAACTATCTGAAAAACAAGAACAAGTGATTATAATATGGCAAAGAAAGAGCATACCTTTATTATGAAGCGGATTACTAACGAGGACATCTACCAAGAGATTCAAGAGATCAAGTTTTACACAAGAAACCAGAGATGGTGGAACAGGGCCTTTTGCACAGGAATAACTTTATTGGCATTGGGCTTTGTGATATTATTGAAATCTGGTTTAAAATAATCATGGATTTCTTGCCCTCATCTTATTGACCACCCCNTCAAAAAGGGGTACATAATGTACCCCTGAAACGAGGTGTACTTATGAAACCTATATATTGGTATATAGCGATATTAATCAGTGCAATAGCTATCCTCATAACAATTATAAGAGGAACTTCTTGATTTGATATATAACACCGAAAAGTATATAAATGGGTTTATATTCCCATCTATAAAAATGGGAGAAATCAAATTTATTGGCAATGTTTCAAAGATGGGCGAAAATAAGATGATAAGGCTGCCCAACAGCGTCAGCGAATTTGTTGAAGTAGGAAGCAAAATGTTATGCACTACAATATCATCAACAATATCACAATCATAGGGGAAGGGGCAAAGAGCCATGGATCTCACCTCTGACTTCTCTTGCCTTCCCCCCTATATACAAAAAAGAGATGAACTAAAAAATGCCAAATGCAACATGGAAGCAGAGAGAAAGAGAGATTGCTGAGATGTTTGGGACATCAAGAAATCCCCTAAGCGGTTCCAATAACAGGGCAGACGACGGATCCAAAAGACAGGGGGACATATTATATTCTTTTGCTATAATTGAAGTTAAGTTAAGAAAGGATAATTCTACTATAAAAAGGGCATTGGAAACAAAGAAACTGGCAG
>JAPLZS010000224.1 GCA_026394915.1 Candidatus Woesearchaeota archaeon
AGCAGCGCAAAAAGATGGTCTATGTGGGAATGCACTCCGCCGTCAGAAAGAAGGCCCATGATGTGCACTTTGTTCCCTTTCTTGAATGCCTCGATTATCTTTTTATTCCTGAAGAAAGAGCCTTTCCTTATCTCATTGTTTATCATGACAAACTCCTGCTCAACAATCCTGCCAGCGCCTATGTTCATGTGGCCCACTTCAGAGTTTCCCATCTGGCCTTTTGGCAGGCCGACAGCATTGCCTGATGCAAGTATCTTTGCAGAGGGATAATTATTCTCCAGGAATCTGAGATTGGGAGTCTTGCCGAGCTTTACAGCATTGTCTTTCCTTGATGCCCTTATACCCCAGCCGTCCATTATTATGAGGACAACGCTGTTTAATTTCACAGGAGCTTTGTTTAGTTTTGGTTTTGAGAGAGATAAAATTGATGAGACTGCTTTAGCAGATCTAGATTTAGTTTTCTTAGAGATTTTCCTGCGCTTTGAGCTCTTCTTTGCGCTCGTTTTCCTCTTTTTTGATTTCATAGATATCAAAGGGCTTTAGCGGTTTATATATTTTTTGATAAAAGTAAGAAATAAAATAAGAGATTATGATCATCTGATATAAGGCGCAACTGATTCAGGAGTTCCCCATGCCATCTTTAAAGGGTCTTTGGGTTTCGGCTCATCTTTGAAAAAATTCTCCAGTTCAGAAGGAGGCAATCGGCCATCTAATCCTAATGCATTTTGCTGATGTCCTTTTCCTGAATCTTCTAATGGGTCATCTTCCATTCATATCACAAAATCCTGTTGATGCTCTCTCACTCCCTTTTGCGATGGTAAGAATAAGGCTATATATAAATATTTCTCAAGGAATCTGTCTTTTGGTTCTTCCTTTTCATCACTTCATGCACTGCTTTCTTTATGTCTTCTTTTGTGAGGCCATATTCCTTCATGAGCTCAGGCACCTTTCCGGACTGGCCAAACCTGTCCTTCACTCCGACCATCTCGACAGGAACAGGATGCCCTGCAAGGACTTCAAGCACAGCAGATCCCATGCCTCCATGGACCTGGTGCTCCTCTGCTGTCACTATCGCCCCTGTCTCTTTTGCTGCATTGAGTATTGTCTTCTCATCAATAGGCTTTATTGTGTGCAGATTAATCACTCCTGCAAATACCCCTTCTTTCTTGAGCTCTTCTGCTGCATCAAGCGCAATGGCAACCATCTTTCCGCATGCTATTATCGATGCATCTTTCCCTATACTGAAGACTTCTGCATCTCCTATCTGAAATCTTGTCGTCTCTCTTGTTATCACAGGAGAATTATCCCTGCTCACTCTTATGTAGACAGGGCCTTCTATTTTTGATGCCTCGATGACTGCCTTCACTGTCTCGACATAATCGCACGGCACAATCACCCTGAGATTTGGGATCACCCTTGTTATTGCAATGTCCTCCAATTCCTGGTGAGAAGCTCCATCCCCCCCATTGGAGAGCCCTGAGTGGCTGCCTATTATCTTTACATTCATGTTTGCATAGCATACAGCTGTCCTCATCTGCTCCCATGCCCTGCCTGACGAGAATATAGCAAAAGTCGCGACAAAGGGTATCTTTCCTGTTGCGCTCAGGCCGGCAGCTATGTTCATCATGTTCTGCTCTGCAATCCCTATCTGGAAGAACCTGTCAGGGAATTCCTCTGCAAACCCTGAGACCTTTGTCGACTCTGAAAGATCTGCTGTCAGGGCCACGATCCTCTTGTCCTTTTTTCCAAGAGCAATTATCGCGTCTCCAAAAGCAGCTCTTGTGGCAAGCTCCTTGACTTTCCCTGTTTCTATCTTTTTATCATCTTCTTTTTTGTTTTTCATCTTATCATTATTTTAATCATCTTTCATCTTTTCCGTCGCCTAATTCCACCAGCGCCCTTATCATCTCTTCTTTTGTCGGAGGCTTTCCATGCCACTCTGCCTTGTTCTCCATGAATGAGACTCCTTTCCCTTTCACTGTCTGCGCAAGTATCGCGACAGGCATGTCATCTATCTTCTTTGCGTCTTCAAAAGCCCTGAGAATATCTTTTATATTGTGGCCGTCTGCCTCAAGCACATGCCAGCCGAATGATTCGAATTTGTCAAGCAATGGCTGGGTGTTCATTATATCCTTTGTCCAGCCGTCTATCTGCAGGCCATTTACATCGATTATTGCGCAGAGATTGTCAAGCTTGTAATGTGAGGCAGCCATTGCAGCCTCCCAGATCTGGCCTTCATCAAGCTCGCCGTCTCCTGCAAGGCAGTATACCCTGCTTTTCAGGCTGTCAAGCCTCAGCCCTAATGCAATTCCCACTGCAATGCTCAGGCCCTGGCCCAATGACCCTGTCGATGCCTCAAGCATAGGAAGATCTGCTCTGCTGGGATGGCCCTGCAGCCTGCTGTCTATTTTCCTGAATGTGTTCAGTTCTGAAACCTCAAAATAACCTGACCTTGCCATTGCAGAATAGAGGCCAGCGCATGCATGGCCCTTTGAGAGAACAAACCTGTCTCTCTCATTCCAGTCAGGCCTCTTGGGATCATGGTTGAGAACATTGAAGAACAATGATGAGAATATCTCAGCAGAGGATAAAGCGCCTCCGATGTGGCCTGACTGGGCCTCATACACCATCCTAATGACATCTTTCCTTATCTCTTTTGCTTTCTCTTCCAGCTCTTTTATTGCAAGCTTCCTCATTTTACCCCTCTTTTGATGATTTAAGGGGCCGTGATTTATAAAAGTTTTGAAAAAGGGGCAGCTCCAAAAAAGATAATTTTAAATATAAGATGTATCTCATAAGATTACTATGAACAAACAGAAAAAGCTGGAAAAGGCAATAAAAGAAGCAAAGAAAAACCAAGATTTCATGAAAGAGATAGATAGGTTCATAATCATGCTAGTATCCCATCCATATATCACTCCAAGATTCCTGTAGCAGTCATAATATCTTCTTGCAAGATTTGTTATCTTTATGGAATGCTCAAGAAAATGCCCTTCTGTTATTCTGTCATACAGGCAAAGAAGCAGTATCCTGCTTTTCCTGCTCAATTTTGTTATCTTCGGAATGTCTCTTATCTCTTTCCTTATCGGTTTGTAGCCATAGACTATGAACTCTTTATCTTCTATTATTCTTCTTTCAATTTCTATTGCATCTACCTCTTTCAAAAGAAAACCATAGATGTTTGTGTCAAACATGACTCTTTGCATAAGATTCGAGGAGAACAGGTAATATTTAAGCCTCACGCCATGATGTCCAGTGTCCTGTGAGAGGGTTTACGGAAAGGGCGGAAGAATTGCGGAAAAAGAGTAAAAAATCGAAACATTTATAAGTTACCACATATTACCATATGTTACCATGAGTAAAACAATACAATTAGGATTAAGGATTGAGAAAGAATTGATTGATAGAAGCGGCGAGATTGTGGCAGGATAACAACAAGGACGGGTTGGAGGAATATCTGGATAAAGAGGGCATTGGCAGCATTTGTAGCAGATGAAGAAGCAGGAATGGCAGATGAAGCTATAGAAGATTATATCCATCTCAGAATAGATGAAAAGACACTCTTACAATATGCAGATTTTGATAAGACCCCTAATGATGTAATAAAAGCAAGAGGGGCATTCTTGAAAAAACAGATGGGGGTGAAGAAAGATGGCTGAAACATATGTAGATTCGAATGGATACAGGAGATTCAGTGATAGTAATCGCCTGGTACATAGGTGGGTTGCAGAAAAACAGATCGGAAGACCTCTCCGAGAAGGGGAAGAAGTACACCATAAGAATAGGTTCAGGAGCGACAATCGACCAGAAAACCTGAAAGTTTATAGAGGAAGATGGGGTTTTCTGAGGCACGCAGTAGACCACGAAGATGAGAATTACTGAAGAATGGAAGGTTAAAGAATGCGTCTTAAACGAGTAGGATATTCCACGAAAATAAAAAGGATAAGAGATTTTAATAGAGAGGTGAATAAGAAATGTAAGATATTAACTAAGAAAGGAATTTATGTACAATCGGAGGGAGAGAAGAAGATTGCGGATTGGTTATATGATAATAATATTGAATTTGATTATGATAAACTGATAAGATTTGGTGAGGACGAAGAAGATTTTAATGATTCTTTTGATCAACCTTTATGGGCAAGGCCTGATTTCAGAATAAAAGGCACGAATATAATAATCGAATATTGGGGCGTATTAAATGATCCTATTGAGAAAAAGAATAGGAACCTAGAATTGAATGATATTGAAGAAACTTATATAGATGAGATAGAACGAAAAAGAGCATTATATCAACAAGAAGAAATGATATTAATTGAGATATTTGGCTCAGATTTAGATGAGTTGGATAAATCTTTGAAACATAAGATAATATATACTAAAAAAGAATAATCATATTTAGGATAATTGTGTATAATGCTTACAAAAAGACAAAATCATTCTCTCTCAACGCGTTTCTATTCTGTTTTTCTTGCATAATATTTATATACGCAGGAATTAACATCTATATCATGGAGCCGCTCATAATCTTCGAGAATGTAGTCAAGAGATTCAACAGCAACAGGGTCCTTGATGATATCTCCCTTGAGATAAGGAAAGGGGAGGTCTTCGGCATAATAGGCAGGAGCGGCTGCGGAAAGAGCACGCTTCTGAAAGTCCTTATAGGCGCGTACAGGGTCAACTCAGGAAGGATAATCTACGACGGAAAGGATGTCACAAACAGGCCTGACAAGATAAAAGACTTTGCAGGGATAACGACACAGGAGAATTCATTCTATGACAAGCTCACAGTTTATGAGAACCTGAAATATTATGCAAACCTGAACAATGTAAGACTGGGCAGGGCAAGGCTTAATGAGATCCTTGATTCAGTTGGCCTCCTAAAGAGCAGGAACAAGATTGCAGGAGATATGTCAGGCGGAATGAAGAGAAGGCTTGACTTCTCGATATCCCTTGTGCACAATCCAAAGCTCCTGATACTTGACGAGCCCACAACAGGACTTGACCCCCTTCTTGTGAAGCAGTTCTGGAAGGTTGTTGAGAATGTGAGGAAAGAAGGAAAGACAATCATAGTAATCTCGCATCTTTTCTCAGAGCTTGAGGACAGCTGCGACAGGATAGGCATAATGGATAAGGGCAGGATAGCAAGGATAATACCTATAAAAGAGAAGAAATCTGATCTTTACAAGGAATTCATCGAGGTTGTTGGCGAAGGAGGGGCGCGATGAATCCAATCTCAAGATTATTCAGCCACATCTTTTATGAGCAGTACAAGAATTTCAAGGTGATATTCAGGAATTTCAGCTCTCTCTTGATGCTCGTATTAGGCCCTCTCCTGCTCATACTTCTCATAGGATTTGCATTCAGCGGAACAGGCCTGCATGACATAAAGATAGGCGTCTATTCAGAGGATTTCCAGAGCCTTGAGCCATTGCTGCAGAACATGACAGAGCTTGGCCAGGTTGTGAAATATCCATCTATCGAGAGATGCCTTTATGACTTAAGCATAGAGAAGAATCATGTTTGCATGAAATTCAGCAAGGGATTCATGCAGCAGTCTTTGAATGAGAATGCAAGCTCTAACCAAAGTTCAAATGGAAGCTCTGCTTCAAGTTCGATACCAGGCGGAGAGGTCTATCTCTATTATGACAACACGCGTCCGAAACTCTCTGATGCAATGGTGAATTCAATCAACAAATTCATCGGCGCAAGATCAGAGGAGATAAGCCTTGTCTCTGCAAAGACAATACTTGACAACATACAATCCCTTGTCTTCTTCCTCAAATCAAAAGAGCAGGACATAACCTCCTTGAAGCAGGAGGCATCAGGGATAAGGCAGAGCCTTGTCGAGAGAAAGGCAAAGCTGGTTGAGCTGAACAACACCTTCAAGCCGAAGTATCTCAGGATAAAGGAATTCCAGAAGAGCGCAGATTCGCAGTTCACAAAGCTTGACAGCTCATATTCCAGGATGAACCATGATTATAGCACTTACTACTCAAGGCTCTCAAAGACAAGAAGCGATCTTGTCGGGATAAGGGACATACTGAATCTCAACAGCCAGTTCCTTGTAAGATACAGCAACGGCACTTATGATCTTGTGTACGGGCCTGAGTCTCTGGCAGGCAGCATAGATAATGGCAATGGCATGCTATACAGGCTTTCTGACTTCAATTCAACCATGTCAGACGGCAGGCTCACTCTTACAAGAGGAAGAGAGACAGCAAGCATAAACTTGTCCCATAATGATTACCTAGCATTATCGATTGCGCAGACGATTTCAGGGATTGATTTATTGGCAAATGACTCAAATGATTTCTTCAGCAGCGCAACATCGATCTATAAAGACCTGAACAACACAAAAACTCAGTTCAATCTCATTGTGCAGGATCTTGATGATGTCAATTCAATGATAGACAGCGAGATGAACAACACAGACATCTACATAAGCAAGATTGACCTTGGAGTCTCAAGGATAGACAATGTGACAGCAGACCTCACAAAAGACCTTGGAAGCCTTGAGGCGCTTGATCCTGGTCTTGCAGAGCAGCTTGTCGCGCCAATCTCAAAGTTCTTTGAGCCTATAATGAAGAAGCTTGATAACATAACATTGCTGTTCCCTACGTTGCTGGCAATCGTGATAATATTCATCGCAATGCTCTTTGCGAACAATGTCGCACTGTCTGAGATAAACTCAAGGGCATATTTCAGGAATCTCATCGCTCCTGTGAGCAGCATGATATACACTTCAGGCATTGTGATCACATCATTCATAGTCGTGATATTCCAGGTCTTTGTGCTGCTGGCTGTTGCGCAGTTCAGGTTCGGGATAGACATATTCTCTTATCTCGGTCCTGTGCTGCTTGTCTCTGCAGTCCTGATACTGCTGTTCATCTTTGTCGGAATGATAATTGCATACCTGTTCAAGAGCGAGCAGGCTTCGATACTTGCAACCACTTTCCTTGCAATAGCTTTCCTCATGTTCAGTGATGTAGTCGTTCCTCTGGAGGCAATGCCGAAACTGGCATCATTCTTTGCAGCACTGAATCCGATGATAATAAGCCAGGCCATATTCAAGAAGATAATACTTTTCCATCTGCCTTTCAGCGCATGGGCATCTGAGTTCTATATATTGGCCATATATGCTGCATTTGTGCTTTGCCTGCTGCTGATAATATCATCAATCAAGAATAAGCAGAGGGTTTGAACTGCATCCTACCTCAAACCTTCCGGAAGAAATGGCATTTCTTGAGGTTCTCTTCGGTAAAATAGAAAAGTTTATATACATCTGATGCATACAAAGGCTTAGGGGTTGTTAGTAGGGTATTCATCAGTAAATCCGCGAATAGAGAACATGATGAATGAGGCGTTAAAATGAGGAACAATCCCTATATTGTATCAGTGATTTCTTTTATCAGCATAGCTTTTCTTTTTATGGTCTCTGCTGGAACAGCTTATGCTGTTGACTCAATAAATCATTATGCTTATCTTTCGCTTGAAGGAGATTCAAACAGCCTGTATAATCTCACTGATCTAAGCCCGTCTTCAGATCCAAGCTACCTTTGCACTTCAGATGCAGGAGATGGAACAGGATGCTTTAGCAGGTACATGGAAAAAGGATTGAGCTTATTTGATGTCTATGATGATTCAGGAAACTCTCTGGGAACAATGACGCTTGACGGCGTTGTATTTGCAACATTGAATGAGGATGGAACTTTCTCAGGCGATAATGTAATGATGTGGGGAAATGCAGACTTGAATCTTGTTTATGATAATGTGACTTATAATAATACTTATGGTATTGTCCTTGAATATTGGGGGCCCGCATCTTCGGCATTCGCTCTCCTGAACTACCCTGACCTCAATGTGACTCAGTTCAATGTTGACATGACTAAGCTTATTTCAGAGAACAAGATAATAATCACAGGACAGAATGATACTGTTGTGCAGAGCCTTGAAGACAGCAGGGATTATGAGATTAATGTTGATGGGCTTGGTGAGATTGGATTCCTTAATGTGACAGAATCTCTTGAAAGCGCATTGACAGACAAGCCTGACCTCAATATGCATGGGGCAAGGCATGGCAGAACACCACATCAAATAAATTTTATAGGATAATCTATGGCTATGTGACAGAAGAGTATGTTGATGCAGATAATGATTCATATTACTCTGATGTAGACTGCAATGATTCAGATGCAGCGATACATCCAGCAGCATCTGATGATACTAATGACGGGATTGATAATGACTGCAATGGAGCTGTTGATGAAGGTTATTCTGCGCCGTCTGATGATGGCGACGATGACAGCGGAAGCGATGGAGGAACAGCATACTCGCCTCCTTCAAACATACTCCAGGCAGACATACCCCAGAAAGTGATCCCAGTTGAAGCTACTCCAGTGCAGCCCGCTCAAAATAAGGCTGCAATC
>JAPLZS010000139.1:0-574 GCA_026394915.1 Candidatus Woesearchaeota archaeon
TGTCGAGAACTATCTCATAAAGCAGGCTCCTTCGCATAATATACTCGTACCGAATAAACCAGGCCACGATGATATAAAAGATAGGATGACAAAGACCTACAAAGGCGCGTTTGTCTTTGAGCCAAAGGCAGGACTGTACAAGGACATCGCTGTCTTTGATTTCAGGAGCCTGTATCCGACGATAATTGCCTCCCATAACATCTCTCCTGAGAACCTGAACAGGAAGGACTGCGCAGAAGAGGATAAGGTCTTTGTGCCCTTTGGAGAGGATGAGAAGCACAAGAAGATCTGGTTCTGCAAGGCAAGGAAAAGATTCATCCCGAAGATGATCGAGGAACTGATAACGCGAAGGATGAGGATAAAGCAGATAATGAAGACAAAAAAGGACAAGATGCTTGAGGCAAGGTCATATTCCCTGAAGATACTGGCTAATGCCTCATATGGCTATATGGGATTCTATGCATCAAGGTGGTATTCTATTGAATGCGCAGATGCAGTGACTGCATGGGGCAGGCATTACATACAACAGGTCATAAAAAAAGCGCAGCACAATGGATTCAATGTGATCTATTCT
>JAPLZS010000139.1:634-3197 GCA_026394915.1 Candidatus Woesearchaeota archaeon
CTATTCTGACACAGACAGCATATTCCTCACTCTTCTGGGCAAGACAGAGAAGGATGCCCTTAGTTTCATTGAGAACATAAACAATGATCTTCCTGAGCTAATGGAGCTGGAGTTCGAGGGATTCTATCCAGCAGGGATATTTGTCTCTGCAAAGCTGACTGGCTTCGGCGCAAAGAAGAAATATGCCCTGCTTAAATCTGACGGCGGGATGAAAGTGACTGGCTTTGAGATAGTGAGGAGGAATTGGAGCGCAATTGCAAAAGAAGTGCAGCAGGAAGTGTTGAATATCATACTCAAACAGAATAATGTGGACAAGGCTGTCCTGTATGTGCAGGACATTGTGAAGCAACTGAGGCAGAACAAGATTCCGCTTGAGAAAGTGATCATCTATATGCAATTGCAGAAGGATATCTCTGCTTATGAGAATGAAGGCCCGCATGTCGCTGTTGCCAAAAGGATGGAGAAGCGCGGGATTCCTGTGGGACCAGGCTCTGTGATTGAATATGTGATCATTGCAGGCAAGGAGAAGATAAGAGACAGGGCAAGGCTGCTTGACGAAGTCTCGCAGAAGGATTATGATCCTGACTATTACGTCGAGAACCAGGTGATACCTGTTGTAGAAGGCATATTCAAGGTGCTCGGCAAGGACATAAATCAGATCCTGGCCAGCAAAGACCAGAAGGGGCTGGGGGAGTTCTTTTAGGTAATAAAATATGGTAAAACTTAATGAATATGGAGAGATTGTCGAAGAAGAACCACCTAAACATTACGCTAAACAAGATCAGAGAACTCCAAAAACTGAAATTCCAAAAATAACCTCAGAAGATTTAGGAATTGAAAAACATACAGCATATCAAAGAGCACGTACTTATATTGCACAGGAAATCATGCCAACAGTATTAAACATAAAACATAGAATACAAGATTTGTATAAAAGATAAAAATTTTGTAAAATCAATCTGCTTTTTTCTTCCCGGTCAGGCACAGGTGCTGCTGACTGTCCTCGACAAGGCCAAGTATCTTGAACCTGCTGAAGTCCTTCCTAAGAAGCTCCTTGTTGTAGATATAGTGGAGCACTCCTTTTTCACGGCCAGTCAAAGGTATGTAAGTCCTTGGAGCCACTTTCTTTATCTTTTCCCTGTATTTGTTTGACTTCACTTTTGTCAGAGTGATGAATACAATGCCTCCTGGCCTAAGCACTCTCTCAATCTCTGATATGCAGTATCTTATCCTATCAACGCTGTTATGGTTTATCACCTGAGTTGATACAACAGCATCAAAATAGCTGTCTTTATGCGGAAACTTTGCAAAGCATGATGACTTCTTCAGCTCTGCATTAAGCCCTTCTTTTCTGAGCCATTCTCTTGTCTGCCTCAATGCTTCCTCAGAATTATCCATGCCATACGCTTCAAATCCTTTCTTTGCAAACAGGACAGCATGCCTTCCTGTTCCGCATCCGAGATCAAGAACTCTTTTGACTTTCTCTTTCTTCATAAGTTTAAGAAATTTATCAATCCCTTCTGCAGGATTCTCAAAAACCTTTCCATGATGCTTGAATATATATTCCCATTTTGGCATGTTATTGTCTCACTGATCATCCTTATGGTAAAAGTCAAGCAGGATTATCCTATCATCTTCTTTTGAATAGATGTATGATATCCTGAAAGGAGGCACATAAAGCTCCCTTGTCCCTTTCCTGTTATACATCATGGGTTTTCCTATCTCAGGAGCATCTATGATCTTTGCAATGTGCTTTTTTAGCCTGTCTTTCAGTGAATTGTCCTTGATCTTCCTGAATCTCTTCTCAAATGCAGGCCCAAATTCAGAAATCACCATTTTTTAAGTTCTTTTAAGAATTTCTTGGAATCCATGCTCTTGAATTCTCCTCTTTCATAACTCTTCCACGCTTCCTCTGTCCTTCTTGCGAACTCAAGATCCTCTTTCATTCTCTTGTCAAGATCGCTGGCCTTCTTCATTATTATCTGGCCGTTGTTCTTTATTATAAGCATTTTATCTCCTTCATTGATGTCTTCTCTCATCTCAGCAGGGATCACGATCTGCCCTTTTGAGCTCATCTTGGTAATTGCAAAGTCCATTATATTACCTAGTAAGATTAATCTTACCTTGTATATAAATGTTTCGTTTAAAGAATTCACTCAACCTTCAGCACCAGATCCACGATATCCTCGCTCCATCCTGCTTCGAGGAGTGTCTCTTTTATGGCCTCTTTTTCCTTGCCTTTGGCCAGCTGCTTGTCTGCATAGGCCTGTATCTTCTCAATCTTGTGGTTGGGCCTGCTCACATCATGGGTCACCATCTCCACAACATGCTCCTGCCAGCCGGCGCCGGCCAGCTTCTTCACAATGAGCTCGTTTGTAAGGCCCTGCTTCTTCAGGCCGCCTATCTGATTCTCTAGAGTCCTTAGGTCTTTCTGCAGCCTTGTGGGCTCTTTATGAGTCCAGCTGCGCCACATCTCGATCAGCGTTATGAATATAGCAATGGCTGTGAATACAATGAGAAATAACACCAATTGATCCATCCAACACCTCTTTTTTGACATTAA
>JAPLZS010000175.1 GCA_026394915.1 Candidatus Woesearchaeota archaeon
CCATGGTTTTCATATCCTAAGAACAATGTCTCCTAGTCTGGATGTTAACATTGGATTAGAAACGCAGGTTGTTGGTAGGGATGCTTATGCATACACAACAGTTCAGCAGTGTGTGCCTTTTCTCAGAGAGATGACTGTGGCTGGGAAGCCCGGAATTTACAAGGTTGAGGATGTGCTGAGGAAGAGATAATCTTTTTTCTCTTATTTTCTTTTTAATCCTCTTTTTCATAACCTTTTTAAGTAACCACTCATTTTTGGGTAGCATGGTGGGGGATGAGTCGCAGGGCAATACCAATTCTAAGCATATTGATGTACTCATGGAGCTGGCAAAACATGGCCTTCATGAAGAAGTCAGGATACCCACATCAAGGCTTGCAGGAAAGATAGGCCTGAGCCAGCAGTCTGCTTCAAGGATAATGAAGGATATGGAGAACAGAGGCCTCGTGTCGAGGAAAGTTTTTGCTGACGGACAGGTCGTGAAGATAGAGAGCAGAGGACTTGAGCTTCTCAAGGAAAGATATTCCCTGCTCAACAGCATATTCTCAAAGAAAAAGCTGGCAATATCTGGAGCGCTTGTTTCCGGCGTAGGTGAGGGAAGATATTACATCGGCCTCAAGGGATACAGGAAACAGTTCAAGGACAAGCTTAATTTCCTGCCTTACTCAGGAACACTCAACATAAAAGTGGACAAGAGGACAGGAAGCCAGATAAATGCTCTGCCTGAATTCATAATGATTGACGGCTTCAGCACAAAGAAGAGGAGTTTCGGCGGACTGAGGCTCGCAAAAGCAAAGATAGAGCATGGCAACAGGCAGATCCTTGCTGCTGTGATAAAGCCGTTCCGGACAGTGCATGGCGACGATATCCTTGAGATAATAGCCCCCTATTTCCTGCGGGAGAAACTAAAAATAAAAGATGGAGATAAAGTCAGGATTGTAGTATAAATACAATATCAGAACAGCATAATCTTAAAATAAAGAATCCTAATAAGTAGAAAGCTCTCCAGTGACTTCATCAATCCTGCTCTCTTCATCTGGCCCGATCCCCAGACAGGTTGTGGTGCCTGGCTTCACGACTGTTAAACCTGCATCTGTTATTATGACTGCGACAAGGCCTTTCTGCTTTGCAAGGTCCTTGAACTCTTTTAATTCCTGTGCATTCTTGACCTTCAGGACGACTTTCTTCATGCCTTCATCCTTCCATCTGTCGACTATATCTTTCCTGCCTTTTTCCTCTGTCTCCATCAGCGCAGCTACAGAGGCATGAGCGACCTGCGCAGCCATCTTTCCCTTCGGCAGATTGAGGTCTTCTCTGACAAGTATGACCTGCTTGAACTCAGGGTCATTTCCACGCAGCTTTTTTATCATCCTGCTTATCTTTCCCATTATCCTGCATGAATAATATCTGTTTTAAATAGTTTGCTAGTCTTTGCGTCTTTGCAATAAAGCAAAAACTATTTAAAATATCACATCACCACACATATAATGGCAGGACACAAAAAAAGAGAAGAGAAGCAGCCATCAAAAGCGTCTGATGCTGACAGTGCTTCAGAAGACATAAACAAGATCCTTACACAGAAGAACATAAGCCTTGTGCTTGATTCATACGATGACATATTCTCTGATTTTGATCCAAGGCCTTACTCAGAGAGGGCATTGTCAGATGATTTCCTGGCAGAGTGCAGGAATGCATCAAGGGACAAGAAAGACGGCGAGATTGAATTGAGGTTTCTTGTGCCTGCGCAGGAAAGAGAGATTAATGATGAAACAAAGATAAAGAAGAGGCTAAAGGATCACTTCCAGAAGCATTCCAATGAGAAGGATAATGAGCAGAAGGCATTGAGGAAAGAAGGTTCAATATGGTTTGTTATAGGCGCGGTTCTTATATTCACTTCAGTGTTATTATATGAGCATAAAGGCCTTATATACGGTTTCCTTTTTGTTCTTCTTGAGCCAGCTGGCTGGTTCACGATGTGGACAGGCCTTGACAAGATATTCATTGAGGCAGGGAAAAAATATCCTGAGATTGAATTTTACAAGAAGATGGCGCATGCAAGGATGCAGTTCTTTGACTATTAAATATGCTGTAATAATATAACAAGAAATATAAATAAGGACCTATTAATAAAAATAGTATACAATCATTTAATATACAATCAAAAAGAGGCATAAATATGGATTCACAGCTTTTAAATGAGGTTTTTATCCCGATCATAATAATTCTCGCTTTCATTGTGATAGGAGAACTTCTTAATTTTGTGATAAAAGGCCTTGAGAAAATGGCTTCAGGGACAAAGACCCGGTTTGATGATATTTTCCTTGCCCATCTGAGGAGCCCTGTTAGGCTTATATTCATCCTTATCGGCGTTTTCATCGCGACAAGATATGTCCAGCCTGATTTTAATGTTCTCGGGTTCAAGCTCACAAGCATATTCATTGCAGCAATGATACTTGTAGCTGCGCATCTTGCAGTGAGGATACTGAATTCTATTCTCGGATTGTACAGGACAGAGGCATCAAAGCATGAAAAGGCAAGAATCAATGAGACAATGTACCCTTTTATAAGAAAAGCCATTGCAATAATAGTCTATACTGTAGCTATGATAATGATATTCAGCCATCTCGGAATTGAGATAGGCCCTTTCCTTGCAGGACTTGGCATAGCAGGCCTTGCTGTCGCCCTTGCGCTGCAGGACACGCTTTCAAATGTATTCTCAGGCATATACATGGCGACTGACAAGCCGATAAGGATTGGAGATTATATAGAGCTTGACTCTGGAGTAAAGGGTTTCATTGAGGACATAAGCTGGAGGACGACAAGGATAAGGAACTTTAACAACAACATGGTCTTCATACCGAACTCGAAGCTTGCGCAGGCGATAATAACCAACTATAATCTTCCTGAAGAGGAAATCTCATTCTTTGTGCCTGTCAGCATAGCCTTTAGGAATGATCTTGATAAGGTCGAGAAAGTAACGCTGAAGGTCGCAAAGGAAGCTATGAAAGATGATCTGAAAGTGTATGGATTCGAGCCTTTTGTGACATATGGAGATATAGTCAATTCCACAATAATAATCAATGCCAATTTCAAGGCAAAGAGCTTTGCTGACTTCGGCAAGTTAAGGAATAATTTCCTGATGAACATAGCAAAGGAATACCAGAAGAGCAGGGTAGAGATGCCTGCGAACCAGATGAAGATGGCGCAGAAGAAATGAAAATATACGCAAACCTTAAATACTGATTTCTCTTAATTTTGTTTATGGTTGATTATTCATCGCAGATAAAGGATCTTGAAGATAAGATATCCAACACAAAGTACAACAAGAAGACCCAGCATGCCATCGGAATGTACAAGGCCCAGCTTGCAAAACTAAAAGAGACTGATGTAAAGAGAAGGACAGGCGGAAAGAAAGGAGAGGGCTATTCTGTGAGGAAGACAGGCGACGCGACAGTGATACTTGTCGGATTCCCGTCTGTTGGAAAATCAACACTGCTCAATGCGATCACAGGCGCAAAATCAAAAGTAGGGGCATATGAGTTCACCACATTGACTGTGATTCCTGGCCTGCTCGAATATCATCATGCAAAGATACAAGTATTGGATGTTCCTGGTATTGTGCACGGCGCAGCGTCAGGCAGAGGCCGAGGGACAGAAGTATTGGCTGTTATGAGGACAGCAGACCTTGCTGTGCTGATAGCTGATGTGAATCATCCAGGCCATCTTGAAGTCCTGAAAAGGGAGATA
>JAPLZS010000087.1 GCA_026394915.1 Candidatus Woesearchaeota archaeon
CTTGCTTGTCAGGGAGGGTTCACTATCAACACAACAGATGCCAGGATGGTGTATCAGGGCATAGAATTGCCTTTGATTCTGGTCAAGGAAAACCAGACAGTCCGCTTTGAGCCGAAGATAGACTCTGGGGTTACAGACAGGTTTATAGCCTACCCAGTGCAGTACACGACAATGAAAAAATATAAGCTTGCAGGAATGAGCCCTGATGTTGTTGATACTATGTTCTCAAGGCTTTACTTCATGAACGGACAGGGCCTTAAGCATTTTGAGCTCATAAATGAATCATCTCACATAATCGCAGGCAGGATCCTGGTCTTCAAGATAATATGGTAATGTTCATTTAAAGATTTGCATGGATTTGCATAAACTATTTAAAATATGATGTATTAATAAAGCATAACCTATATATCTGTATAGGATATAGCATAAATGATATTATTGATATTATAAAAGAAAAAGAGGGTGAACATGGCTTTGAATCAGGTTTTGGTGGACTATATCCAGAACCAAATAAGGAAAGGTTTTTCTCTTGACCGCATAAAAGAATTTCTTCTTGGCCAGGGCTATAATCCATCTGAGGTGAATGATGCTGCTTCTGCTATAACAAAAGAGAGGATAGAATCAATGAAAAGTTATATAAAGCAGGAAATAAAACAGGGAAATGACAATGCAGGCATAAGATCAATGATGATGTCTTATGGCTACAGTGAAGGAGAGGTGAATGAAGCAATGAAATCTGCCGCAAGCAAGATTCCGAGCTGGGCAATACTTATTCTCCTTGTTTCATTTGTCATAATAGGCGGATTCCTTTATGTTGTCTCAAGGCCTTCAACAGAGATTGTTAGCATTCCAACTGCTACTGCCCCTTCAACTCCTGGCAGCCAACCAATGCAGGCAGAGCCAACTTCCTCTGCACAAATCCCACCTGTCACAGAGACCGGTACTGCAACAACAGGCCAGAATGCTGAATTTGCTAATATAAACAAGAAATATGATGTCATAAACGCAACATCAGATGAGAAGATAATGAAAGCAGTGCAGATGTGCGATAACACTGCAAACGAGATATACAAGGATACGTGCTTTGACCAGCTTTCAAAGGCGACAAGGGATTATACCCTGTGCAGCAAGATAACAGACTCTGTCCAGAGGGACAACTGCTACAAGAGGACTGCAATATATACACAGAACAGGGAAGTATGCAGCCAGATAGCAGACCCCCAGATAAGAGGAGAATGCCAGATATATGAATATGTATGATACTAATCAATAGGTTAAAACAAGTATTGATATAGAGAGTATAATCAGAATAGCTTATTTTTCTCAAAATATTTATAAATGAATGGCGTTTTTTTCCTTATATGGCTAGCAAGAGGGAAAGAAGGGAAAAGGCAAGACTGAGGCATCTCCAGAGACAGGGCCTTGCATCAAGGCAGGAAGAGACTGCTGAAGAAAACCATGAAAGCCATCCTGGCCATCCAGATAAAAGCCACAAATCAAAACATGATTTTCTAAGCAGATTCAAAGCGCCTTTAAAGCATATCTATGAAAAAGAGTACAAGAAACTGTTCATCATAACAATTGTCCTTTTTATTCTTGCTGTTGCTCAGATTGGATACCAAGTGTACTCAACAGGGGATTTCATAAACAAGGGAGTTGCTCTTAAAGGCGGAGTTACGATAACTGTACCTAATGTCAATTATGATTCTAATGAGCTTGAAAGCTATCTAAGGGGGGTGTTTTCAGGAAAAGATATTTCTATAAGGACGTTGACAGGCAGCAGAGGTACGCAGAGCTTTTCTATCAGCGCAGAGATCACAACCCCTGAAGAGATTGCAAAATTAGAATCAGACATATCAAGCAAGCTCAATGTGACAAAAGACCAGTACACTGCTAACTATGTCGGATCATCGCTTGGAGCTGATTTCTTTAAGCAGACAATCCTGTCCCTGATAATAGCATTCTGTGCAATGGCGCTTGTTGTCTTCATCTATTTCAGGGTGCCTATACCTTCCTTGATAGTGATAATATGCGCATTGGCTGATATAATAGAGACGCTTGCTGTCGTGAATCTTCTCGGCATAAAAGTCTCCACAGGAGGAATTGCAGCATTCCTCATGCTCATAGGGTATTCAGTAGACACAGACATACTGCTTACAACAAGGCTCTTGAAGAGAAAAGAAGAGACAATGGAAGAGAGCATATATTCTGCTGCAAAGACAGGACTGACAATGACAATAACTGCCATAGCAGCAGTCCTTGTCGCCTTGTTCCTCTCAAAATCAGCAGAGCTTGCGCAGATCATGACAATACTTTTCATAGGCCTTGTCTTTGATATACTCAACACATGGATACAGAACATGGGTATCCTGAGATTGTATCTTGAGATAAAGGCAGCAAAAGCGGATAAAGACAATAGCGAGGAAAACGAGAGATCAGAGGAAGATAATGCATAAGATAACCCAGATACTGAAGAAAGTAAGAGTCATAATCCTTTTAGCTTTCCTGCTCATGGCAGTGGCTGCAATAAATCCCAATCCATGGCAGACAGGCGTTGCAATAAGGGGAGTCAGCAAGAACAGCTCTGCATCGATTGCAGGCATGACAAACCCTTCTGCCAATATCGCACCCAGAAGCAGGGAGATCATCCTCAGCATGAATAATATCCCTATCAAGAATGAGGATGACTATAACAATTTTGTAAGCGCTCTTGAGCCGAACAGGACAGTGCAGATAAAGACGAACAAGATGACTTACAGGCTTGATACAATCGCGAATTATGGCGTTGATGTCTCAAACAAGACAGAATTATTGGGGATACAGGATCTTGGTCTTAACACGTATAACGCCCCTACAACAAACATAAGGAAAGGGCTTGATCTGCAGGGCGGAACAAGAGTATTGCTCCAGCCAGAGGAGAAAGTGAGCGTAGAAGACATGGATATGGTCATCTCAAACATGAAAGAGAGGCTTAATGTCTACGGCCTTTCTGATGTCACGATAACAGAGACAAAAGACCTCAGCGGCAACAGTTTTGTCCTTGTGGAGATTGCAGGAGTCAATGCAGATGAGGTGAAGGAACTCATTGCAAAACAGGGAAAATTCGAGTCAAAGATAGGCAATGACACCATATTCAGGGGCGGAGGAGACATAACATATGTATGCAGGAGCGCATCCTGCTCAGGAATAGACTCTCAGACCGGCTGCGGAACAAATGCAGCAGGATGGTCATGCAGGTTCAGATTTGCTATATCATTAAGCCCGGCTGCAGCAAAAAAGCAGGCAGATATAACTGGCAAGCTTGATGTTATCACAGAAGACAAAACTCAGTATCTCAGCAAGAAGATTGATCTTTTCCTTGATAATGCTCTTGTTGACAGCCTGAGCATAGGGGCTGACCTGAAAGGAAAGGCAGCCACTGACATCGAGATATCAGGAGGGGGATCCGGAAAGACAAGAGATGAGGCCATAAATGACGCCCTCAAAAACATGAAGAGGCTCCAGACAATACTTGTTACAGGATCGCTTCCTGTAAAGCTGAATATCGTGCAGACAGATGATATATCCCCTGTGCTGGGCAAGGAATTCATCTCAAACGCAATCACAATAGCCCTGTTATCAATACTTGCAGTTGCAGTCATAATATTCATAAGATATAGGAAAGTAGAAGTATCTGTCCCTATAATGATCACAATGATCTCAGAGGTCATACTTCTGCTCGGATTTGCAGCTCTTGTGGGCTGGAACATAGACATAGCTGCAATCGCAGGAATAATCGTGGCAGCAGGGACAGGTGTTGATGATCAGATTGTGATAGCAGATGAGGTCCTGAGAGGAGTTACATCTGATTTCTCATACAACTGGAAACATAAGATAAAGAATGCATTCTTCATAATAATGGGCGCTTATGCGACAACTGTTGTGGCTATGATACCATTGATGTTCGCAGGCGCCGGCCTGATAAAAGGATTCGCTTTCACAACAATAGTCGGAGTGAGCTTCGGAGTGTTCGTTGCAAGGCCTGCATTCGCGGCAATGATCGAAGTTCTGCTGAAGAAAGGATAGATGATCAGTCATAATAAACAAATATAAACAAATAATTTTAATAAAAGTAAAGAGATATCAGATAAAAAATGAAGACTTTTGTAATCTCTCTCGGCGGGTCGATAATTGTTCCTGAAGATATCAATGTGGAGTTTCTGAAGGAGTTCAGGGAGCTTATAGTCGGGCAGATAAATAAAGACGCGCCAAAGAGGTTTGCGATAATCTGCGGTGGAGGAGGTGTCAATAGGATGTATAACTCTGCGCTGAAAGAGATAATCTCGCCTTCAATACCCTCAGATGAGACTCTTGATCTTCTGGGCATAAGCGTGACTTCCATGAATGCTTGCTTCGTAAAGCTCATCTTCGAGGATCTTGCATATGAAAATGTGATTGACAATCCAACAAAGAAGATAAAGACAGACAAGAGGATAATAATCGGCTGCGGATGGAAGCCAGGCTGCTCGACTGACAAGGACGCTGTGCTTATTGCAGACAATCTGGATGCAGATGTCGTGATAAACCTGACAGATACTGATTATGTGTACACAAAAGACCCAAGGCAATTCAGGGATGCCAATAAGATTGAAAAGATGGGCTGGAAAGACCTTATGAAGATAATAGGAAACAGATGGACTCCAAAACTGAGAGGCCCTTTTGATCCTTCTGCTGCAAAGCTTGCAGAAAAGAACAGATTGAAGGTGATCATTGCAAAAGGCACTGATCTCGCAAACCTCAGGAATATAATAGAAGGAAAGAAATTCAAAGGTACTACAATAGAATAGATAGAATAAATAGAATAAGTGCAGATTGCATCACGTCATCACTTGACCAAAAACTTGACTAAAATCAACAAGATTTAAATAGCTGTGATATATAAACTGGGCATAGATACTAGAAATATAACAAAGGGCATAATAAAAAAGCAGGTGAAATATAATGATAAAAAAACTCAGCATGCTTCTTTTCCTTTTCGGAGCGCTTATCGCAATATTGGGGGGCTCCTTTCAGTTCATACCAAGCACAGAAACATTAATAATAATAATGCTTGTCACTCTTGGGACATTCATAGGCCTGATAAACATAAGCAGGGAAGAA
>JAPLZS010000204.1 GCA_026394915.1 Candidatus Woesearchaeota archaeon
GCTATGAGGAATACTGCTACGCCTTTTGCGATGGATAACATCACATCAACTGCATTGAATCCGTTCTTTGTTATCAGCACAGAGAACACAAACAATGCTATGATGTCCTGCACAAGAAGTATGCCTATGATTATCCTCCCATGCAGTGTGTCAATCTCTCTCCTGTCTGACAAAAGCTTCACGACAATCATTGTTGAGCTGAATGCGACGATGAATCCTATATACACTGACTCAAGTCTTGTGAGGCCAAGAAGCATTGATGCGATGAACCCCACTATGAAGATGAGCAGGACCTGCATTGTGCCCCCTATCACTGTGAATAATCCTGTGTCTTTTATCTTGCTGAGATTCAGCTCAAGGCCTACAACAAAAAGGAGGAACGCCATTCCTATGCTGCTCAACGTGGTTATGACATCAGAATTTGTTATTATACCGAGTACAGGCCCTATCAAGACTCCTGCGAGTATGTAGGCGGGGATGACTGGCTGCTTGATCAACCTTGCGATTAGCGCGATGAGAGCAGAGACAATGAACATTATTCCGATCTGAAAGAAGATATCCATTATCTGAACACCTCATGAATATTCTTGACTAAGTCAGATGCTATGAATGTCCTTCCTCTCTTCTTAAGAAGGTAATCTCCGACTGCGCCATTGAGATAAGCTGCAATGCAGGCTGAACTGAACAGGTCTTGTTTTGATTTTTTCCCTTGTTTCTGGGCAATGAATCCTGCGCATAGTCCTGCGAGCACATCTCCTGTTCCTGCTTTTGCCATGACTGGATTGCCTGTCCTGTTGTAGGCAATATCATCTTTTGAGAAGATAGTATCAACAGGCCCTTTGAGAAGAAGCACATTGTCTCCGAGATATTTCCTGAAATTGCTTTTGGAAAGCCTGCTGTTCTTGAGCATAATCTCAAACTCCCTGATGTGAGGCGTGAAAACTGCATTGCTGACTTCCTGTATTCTTATTGCCTTGAGTGCGTCTGCATCAATCACTTTTGGCTTCTTTATCTTTGAGCAGACTATCCTTGCAAAATCAAGCGTCTCTTTATTCCTGCCTAAGCCAGGGCCGATAAGCACAGCATCAAAATCGCCATTCTCTGCAAGATTTACTATCTCGACTGAATTGTCTTTTGTGAAATGACTGCATTGACTGCACTTTATTTTCTTTGTTATCAGGTCAGGGCTTATGCAGTTTATCGCCCATGCAGTCTTTTCAGGAGCTGCAACTGTGACAACATCTGCTCCGCTCCTCAGTACTGCAAGAGATGCCATGGCTGCAAGAGCAGGCGCTCCGACATAATCCTCAGAGCCGCCTACAACAAGCACTCTGCCATAGTCTCCTTTGTGCGCGTTCTTCTTCCGCTTTTCTATGTCAAGTATCTTCCTGGTCAAAAATCTCATTGTCTGCCTTTTTTATTTCTCTCTTATTTTTCTTATCTCTTTTTTATTTTATGGGGTTTATCTTGTGCGCTCAAAAAAATATATCAAGCACAAGATCCCTCTCTTCGACAGGAACCGGCTGATGAATCTTCCTGCTCAATGCCCTGTGATGCTCGATCACAACAGGCTTTGTCTCCTCAAAGTCCGTCAGTTTCATGTTCATTGCTTTTCCCCTCCTTTTCCTTTTATGCTGAGGATTATGTTGCCTTTGTTGTCGAGGCCTATTGAGACAATATCCCCTTTTTTCCAGCCTTTTGCCTCTATTATTGCCTTTGGCAGTGTTATCTTGTACTGTTTGTTCAGGTCAAATTGCAGCTTTACCATGTAGTTATTGTTTTTGTGCGTTTTTATATACAATTAGGTATATTTTAAGGTATTTTTATATATATTTTTATAGGTATTAAATTATACATATATAAAGGTTTCGAAAATCAGACTGATTAGAGAAATTTATTAGAAAGGAAAATCTCAAAAAATTAGCATGATAAAGATGATAAACTTTTATTTTTTTATCCTGCATCCGCCTGCAGGTATCACCTTGATTATGTCATCAAGGTCTCCGCCGATCTTCTGCCTTATCTTCTTTGCAGTCTCTGATGTCTTCTCATTGCCCTGTGAAAGCTCAACATTTTTCACGCAGTTCTTTTTCACAGCAGAAAGAGGGCCGCCCATGACTTTTCCGTCCTCCATGACACCTACTGCAAGATTGATTGCAGCAGATATGTGATTCTTCCTGCCCCTTATCATGAATGCACCCTTTGCCATGTATTCTCCTGACTCGGCTGTCTTGCTCACCTGATCTGGATTGACCC
>JAPLZS010000083.1 GCA_026394915.1 Candidatus Woesearchaeota archaeon
TCCGATCATGGGCTTTCCACAGTCTAGATCACTGCTGCATGCAATTTTTGTGCCTGTTGAATTATCAGGGCTCTGTTCCCTTTCTTTCTCTGTCCCCAGAACAGTCTGTCCTGTGATGCTATTGCATCCAGATGCAATCAACAACACAATAACTGCCAAAGCAGCTATCAGATATAATCTATTGCTCTTCATTTTTTCATCTTATATATTTGTTAAAGATCGACCCTTGCTATCACATACCCAATATAGCCCATTATGCAATGCTATCTTTTATACTTTTGCATTTTACCATATATAGTGTTTAATTAGTGTTTAATATATCTAATAATCATGATATCCCAATAAATTTTATATAGGGGTCTCTTTTTCCTGTACTATCTATCATAATATGCCAGCATATAATATGATTAAAAATTATTAAAAGCGGTGATACAATGAAAATCAGGACAGATTTCAGTTTATGTGCAATCCTTGCAGTTCTTTTGGCTGTATGCATCATGTTTTCAGGCTGCGGGAATGAGGTAAAGAAGGCAGCTGACATAGGGAACACTGCCTCTGCATCTGCTGTTTCAGGTGAGGACAATGCAGTAGCTGATGTACCTAAGACAAGCACAGAAAATCCCCCTGATGAAACAGCTTCAGATCAAGAATCAAACACAACAGCAGGGACAGAAGACAATAACGCTGCACAGTTTGAGCTTGAATACACTCTCAAAGACATGCAAGAGATTCTCAGGAGAGGCATGTATTTCATTGTAGGGAACAAGGCGCCTGCAGTTGATATTGTGACAATATCTGAGATGAAATCAGCGCTTTCATACAAAGGAATTGACACAGGAGATGCAAGGCTTGCAGACGAGGTTGCTGATTACACAAACGAAGATTATGTTGTGATAGGAAGCCCATGCGACAATCCTGTTGCAGCAAAGCTGCTTGCAGCAGAGATAAGAAAGAAAAGCAATTGCAACATCTTTCAGCCAGGCACTGGATGGATCAAGATATTCCAGACATCAGAAGACCACATTGCCTTGTACATTGGAGGGGGATCTGCTGCTGACACAAGGAAAACAGCAAAGGTTGTAGAGAATTTTGAGGACCATAACCTGCAGGGAGCAACTGTTGAGGTGTCAGGCAGTGCAGACAATCCAGAGCTGAATATGGTCATAAATTGACCAGCGATAAACAAATAATCAGTGATGAATGAGCATGGAATGCAAAAAAGAATCAAACCTTAATTGGTGCACATGCACTTATCCGGGCTGTCCGAGGAAAGGGCTGTGCTGTGAGTGTGTCAGGCATCACGCTGCAAAGAGACAGATCCCTGCGTGCTTCTTCTCAAAGCAAGCAGAGAAGATGTATGACAGGAGTTTTGGGAAGTTTGTGGAGACAACCAAGATTTAGTGCGAGGGGCGGCAAGAACCCTCGCGGGTTGAGCGAAGCGAAACCCGCAGTGAATTGCCTATAAGACCCCCGAGCGAAGTATCTTTTTATTCTCTGAATTCTTAAAGAAAAAATTGAGCGCATGATGGTTGCGCTCTGAAAAAAAGAACCAAGCTAGCGTTAGCTCTGCTTCTATAAAAAGCCATCGGAAAAATAAAATGGCAAACGAACTTCGAAGTAGCGGGCATACCATGGGCGAGACGAACCTGCACCTGCAGTTTACGCCTGCA
>JAPLZS010000039.1 GCA_026394915.1 Candidatus Woesearchaeota archaeon
AGGGGTTCCTCCGACAAAGATGTTCAAGCTGCTTGTCGAGTCAGAGGAATATGGGCAGGTTGCAGTAGAGATCGGCAAGATTGTGGAATATGTCGACTTGTTCGGATATGACCTGCTCACCGCAATAAAGTCAGTGTCCCTTACAGTGCCTTCAATAGCGCTCAAGGAATTCCTTGAGGGAATTGTATCGACAATAGAATCAGGAAGCGACATAAAGGAATATCTCAGGAATAAATCGTCAGAAGCAATGCTTGCTTATGAGCTCGAGAGGCAGAACTATCTTGAGACAATCGCGACTTATTCTGATGTTTACACAGGAATATTGATTGCAGCACCGTTGTTTTTCATAGTCGCCCTGTCTCTTATAGGCATGCTCGGCGGAAGATTAGGCGGAATAGACATCAATCTCATAATAGTGATAGGCACTTACGGAGTGATTCCAGCGATGAACATACTGTTCCTCTTGTTCATAGAATTAACGCAGCCAGAAGTATAATGCATACAAATAATCATACAAATAATTTATATAGATACTTATGAAGAGGCATAACAAATGAAAATAGAAAAAAGACATGTTGTGGCGATGATACTAGGGGTATCTCTGCTTGTAATAAACCTTTTCTTCTTCTTCAGGTCATTCTGGTTCATACCCTTGATAGTCATATCTGTGACAATCGGGTGGAGCCAGTACTGGATAGATTTCTTTGTAGAGCTCGAGAGGCAGAAGAATATTGAGGCAAGGTTCCCTGACTTTGTAAGGTATCTTGTCGGAGCAATAAAATCAGGCATGCCGATATCAAAGGCGATAATGCATGTCTCCAAGACAAACTTCGGCGATCTCACGCCTTATGTGAAGAAGCTGGCGAACCAGGTTGAATGGGCTATACCGATACACAAATCCCTGATGATATTCGCCCATGATACAAATAATCCTGTGATAAAAAGGGCTATTGCGACTGTGATCGAAGCAGAGCAGGCAGGAGGCAATATAGAGGATGTGCTTGAGACAGTGACTGAGTCTGTGATCAACATAAAGAAGATAAAAGACAGGAGAAAGGCAGGCATACACGGCCAGGTGATAGAGAGCTACGTGATATTTATAGTATTCCTTAGTGTCATGATAATTGTCCAGAACCTTGTTGTTCCTTATGTGTCAAGCCTGAGCACGCCTGCAACATCAGCAGCGACAGAGGGCATAATAAACCCTCTTGGAGGAGTAATAGAGAAGATAAGTATAGACTATTCATCTTTTTCAGGATTCATCCAGACAGTCGGCCAATGGTTCCTCAGCCTTAGGGGAGTTTTCCTTATGATATCGCTCATCCAGGGATTCTTCACAGGCATGGTGATAGGAAAGCTTGCAGAGGGAGAGATATTCCCAGGACTAAAGC
Organism: Candidatus Woesearchaeota archaeon; assembly: GCA_026394915.1. Classification (GTDB taxonomy): domain Archaea; phylum Nanobdellota; class Nanobdellia; order Woesearchaeales; family UBA12501; genus WJJV01. Next base: position 1,392 of record JAPLZS010000039.1, read on the forward strand.
ATTCTATCATACTAATGACAATCGCATTCCTTATCGTCAGCGTGTCGCAGGCAATCTAGTGACTCACAGCTCAAACCGAATAATTTAAAAATCAGCGCTTCTTATCTTATTGAAAATTGCGCAAGGGGTTAAAACCCCGCACTTCAATGCGCAATTGTCAAAAACCAATGGTTTTTGGCACGCCAGAAATCTTTGATTTCTGAGCGTTTCAAGACTAAAAACTCGCCTTTCAATGCGAGGAGCGTTAAAACCACGGGCTAAAGCCTGTGGATAGCGACGAGCGGCGAGTTTTTATTATTTTCAAATGGCAATGAGAATCTCCCTTAACCTGAAGAGATCATTAGAGCAGAATGCCTCTGATTATTTTGAGAAGG
>JAPLZS010000213.1:0-4471 GCA_026394915.1 Candidatus Woesearchaeota archaeon
GAAAAAAGCTCTGCAAGGCAGTTGAAGTCAAGGACAGGGACGAGGGATTAAAGGAAGTCTTCGGCCTCATGGAAGGCATAATGAAAGGAAAAGAGATGATTGTCAAGTTCTATTGCCTTGGCCCGCAGAACTCAAAGTTCTCAATAGCTGCATTGCAGCTGACTGATTCTGCTTATGTGGTCCATGCAGAGGATATGCTTTACAGGCAGGGCTATGAGGAATTCATGAGGCTTAAAGGATCAAAGAAGTTCTTCCATTTCGTGCACAGCGCAGGAAAGACAGAGAACGGAGTGTCTGTTGAGATAGACAAGAGAAGAGTGTTCATGGATCTTGAGGAAGAAAGGGTTTTCACAGTCAATAACCAGTATGCAGGCAATAGTGTTGGCCTGAAAAAACTTGCATTAAGGCTTGCAATAAGCAAGGCAAACAGGGAAGACTGGCTCTGCGAGCACATGTTCATAATGGGTGTTAAACCACAGGGAAAGAACAGGGTCACTTATTTCACAGGAGCTTTCCCAAGCGCATGCGGAAAGACTTCGACTGCAATGGTGCCTGGCCAGTCAATTGTCGGAGACGATATCGCTTACATAAAACCAGGTGATGATGGAAGCGCTTATGCAGTCAATGTAGAGCAGGGCATATTCGGCATAATAGAGGATGTCAATCCTGTTGATGATGCTCTTATCTACAAATCTATCACAACACCAAGAGAGCTCATATTCTCCAATGTGCTGATAGCAGATGGAGTGCCTTACTGGCTCGGAATGGGAAAGGAAATCCCTCACCAAGGAATAAACTATTCAGGAGAATGGCAGCCTGGCAAGAAGGATGCCAATGGAAAGGATATACTCTTTTCGCATAAGAATGCAAGATACACGATAAGGATAAACGAGCTTGAGAATGCGGACAAGAATGTCAATAATCCAGAGGGAGTTCCTGTAAGGGGATTCATCTATGGAGGAAGGGATTCAGACACCTCTGCTCCTGTTGTCCAGTCACTGGGCTGGAATCACGGGGTTTTTGTAGGAGCTTCAATAGAATCAGAGACAACTGCTGCTGCAATAGGCGCAGTCGGAGTGAGGAAGCATAATCCTATGTCAAACATAGAGTTCCTCACTGTGCCATTGTGCATCTATATCAAGAACCACATGAAGTTCGGAGAGGATCTTGACGAACCTCCTCTGATCTTTGCAACAAACTATTTCCTCAAGGACAACGGCAAATACCTCAATGAGAAAGTCGACAAGAAGGTCTGGCTCATGTGGATGGAAGGCAGGGTCCATTATGAATATAAGGCGATAAAGACCCCTATAGGTTTCCTATTCAAGCAGATATTCTCAAGGGATTATACAAAAGAGGAGTATGAGAAGGAGTTCTCATTGAAGATACACCATCAGCTTGACAAGCTTGACAGGATTGAGGCGATATTCAGGCAGGAGGATGACATTCCGAATGAATTTTACAACCACCTCAATCAGCAGAGAGAAAGGCTGAAGAAGGCAAAGGAGAAGTTCAAGAAGGATATAGTAAGTCCATTTGAGATGGAATGAAACAAATTAATATTCAATTTGATTTTTTTATTCATTTTATTTCAATACGCTGATCGTCTTCTTCACTTCTTCTGCGCTGTTGTCAAGGAGGTCATGCTCTTCGTCTGAAAGCTCAAGCATGACTATCTCTTTTATTCCTTCTGGGCCAAGCTTGACAGGCACTCCAAGGAATATATCCTCATAGCCATATTCTCCGTTAAGGTAAACCGAGCAGGGAAGGATCTTATCATCTTCATTTATTATAGATTCGACCATCTCGACAACAGAAGCAGCAGGCGCATAGAATGCAGAGCCTGTCTTCAGGAACTTGACGATTTCTGCTCCGCCGTCCTTTGTCCTCTTCACAAGCTGATCGACTTTCTCTTTTTCCAACACATCATTTATTGGCTCTCCTTTGATCTTTATGTGTTCTGCCAACGGAACCATAGAGTCTCCATGGCCCCCAAGGACCATTGCCTCGATATCTTCTACTTTATCTCCTGTTTCAAGGGCAATGAATGTCCTGAACCTTGCAGAATCAAGGACTCCGGCCATTCCTATGACTCTCTTCTTGTCAAAGCCTGTCTCTTTCATCATGAGATAAGCCATCACATCCAATGGATTTGTCACGACAATGACTATTGAATCAGGAGCATTGGCTTTTATATGCGCTGCAATGGCTTTTGTTATGCCTGCATTTACATTTATGAGATCTTCTCTTGTCATTCCGGGCTTTCTTGGAACGCCTGCTGTGACAACTACAATTCCTGAATCTTTTATCTGAGAATAATCATTTGTTCCTGTTATCCTTGCATTGCTTCCATTCAGAGGCATTGCCTGGAGTATGTCAAGGGCCTTTCCCTGCGGAACTCCTTCAACAATATCAACAAGCACTACTTCTTCGGCCAGCTCTTTCTCGCATATCTTAAGCGCGACTGATGCTCCTACATTCCCTGCTCCGATTACGCTGATTTTCATGTTATTATTGCCCAATCATGCCCTTATTAAATAGTTTTTGATTCTGATTTATATTATTCCAGAGATAATCAAAATACTTCCTGTAATTGTCTGCCAGAGTCTTGTGTCTTATGACAAAAGCCATTGGTTTCTCGAGCCACAGCACATTTGCCACATAGTCGCCATAGATATAGATTACATTCATTCCGCTCAATATCTTCGGCAGTATCTTGTACTCATAATACTTTGATTTTGTGATTGGCTTGTTCCTTGCTTCATATGTAAGGAGGAGTTTCCATTTGCATTTAAGCTGCTGCCTTTTCTTGTTGTAGTGCGGCCAGAAATAAGGCAGCCTGTTCTCCACATCTCCTGTTGCACCTATCATCAGGATCTCTTTATGGTCAAGGCACTGCTTGAGTATTGTCTTTATGCCTTCTGTTCCTCTGTATATCTCTGACTCTATTTCAGGCGTCAATGACGTGAATTTTGATTTGAGTTCAGGTAACAGCTTCTCTATCTCTAATCTCTTCTCATCAACCTTTGTCTTTTGATCATCAAGATAAGTCATCAGATTGTCAGGATTCTTTGGCTGGAAGAACTTAATCTTATTTTCTATCACATAAGTCACAAGGCCCTTCTCGACAAGTTTGTTAAGAGCATCATAGAGATTCTTCCTGTACACTCCTGTCTCTTCAACTATCCTTCCTGCAGATGTTGCGCCAAGGCTAAGCAGCGCAAGATAGACCTTGATCTCTGTCTCTGTCAGGCCGATATCCTTCAATAGCTTTGTGTCCATGATACGAGGAGGATTCTGTGATATATAAATATTGTGGTAGTAATAGGATACTACAATAATTCATATATTATATAATAGAATGACTACTCTATGGTAACATTAAAAAGAGTAGATGAGCCATTCAGGGCAGAATACACCGGATGGGCTAAGAAACTTGGCATAGTTGAAACTCCTATTGTAGATATGTCTTTCTTATCACAAAATCCTCAGATGAGGATCTTAGCAAAAGATGAATCAGCGCAGGTGACTGGTTCATATAAATCAATACCTGCTTTAGCCATTCTCCTGCAATCTATCAAGAGCCATGGAATAACGCCCATTGTAGATGCATCTTCTGGCAATTATGCGGTTGCGATGGCATATTTTGCGCCAAAAATGCGATTTAATGATATCACATTATTTATCCCTGAAAAGTTTGCAGAATCTTTCTCCAATTATCTTAGGGATAAAGGCATCAATCCAAACTCTATTAAAGTATTCTCTAAAGGCATTCAAAATTCAGATGATGCAAGGACTGAAGCAGCAATTTATGCACAGAACCATCCTGAAACAAGGCTCTTAGACCAATATGCCAGTCTTCTGAACCCTGAAAGCCATTATAATTTCACTGCAGGGGAAATAATCTCACAATTGGGTATAGCTCATGCGCCTACCCATTTTATCTCATGCATCGGCTCTGGAGGGGCATTGATTGGAGTAGGAACAAGGCTAAAAGATGAATACAAAACAAAAGTGATAGGGATACAGCTCACTAAAAAGACCATCCCTGGCGCAACAAGAGATCTCTCTAACCAATTAACTCTCCCAGGAATCTGTTCAGATTTGAAGAGTAATATTGATTCTTTGATGGATATTAATACTGACGAAGTTTTAGCATTTGAGAAAATGATGCTCTTAAACCCAGATCATCCTCTTTCTTCATATGGGGGTTCTTCATTTGTTAATGTGTATGCTGCTTATCAACTGTCAAAGGAGATTGAAGGGACTGGAACAATTCTTACTGTCATCCCTGGGATGAGGCGGGAAAATGAGCAACATTAGGGTATTAAAAGGCACACCCAAGCATCTGTCAAATACAGGGATCCTTGATAGTTTTACTTATCTCCTGCTGAATCTTCCATATCAATGCAATTACAAGTGCCTCAAGTGCTTCAATCTTGATGAAGGCAGGCCAAGAATGTATGAAGAG
>JAPLZS010000213.1:4548-6462 GCA_026394915.1 Candidatus Woesearchaeota archaeon
CTAGCTTTAACGTCTAATCTTGTTGAATTCTATGAGAAACATGATGTTTCGATAATGATATCCTTTGATTCTTTGGATCCAGGAAAGTATAATAAACTTACAGGAGGAAAAGGCAATCTTGATGATATCATTAAAAATATAAGGAACGCAATAAACATATACAGAAATAATAGGAAAACTCAAGAAGGTATTGAAATTCTTAGATTAGGCATGAATGCCACAGTCTCTGATGTGAATGCAGAAGAGATTGCAAAAATCAGAGAATTCTGCGGTGATGATATCTATTTTGTCTGCAATCCTCTGCTCAATATAGGCAATGCAAATCCTAATTGGAATAAGCTGATGAATGACAGCAGCAATCCTCTGAAGAAACATAGTAAATTAATCAGAAGATTATCAGAGTCCGGAGGGCCATTGACAACAGGAAATGATGGATTATGTGGATATTACAGATGGGGCATTGCAGTCGGGCCTTCTGGCGATTATATGATCTGCCTGTATACACAGAAGACAAATGGGTTGCTCGGCAATATGAGGACAACCAGCTTGCAGGATGCTTTCAAGAACAAGCATGAGATTGAATCGCACTTTAAACCTGATGATACTCCTTGTTTGGTGAGATCATCCGTTTTTGATTTTTATTTAGAGCGTCTAAAAAAATGAAAAATAAAGTTATAATTTATTGCAGAACTCCTCAATCCTATCCAGGCCTTTCTTTATGTTCTCCATGGAGCATGCATAGCTCAGCCTGACATTATTGTCTGCGCCGAAATCCTTGCCAGGAACAACAGCCACCTTTGCCTCGTCCAAAAGCCTCTCTGTGAATTCCATTGATTTCATGCCTGTCCTGCTGACATCAGGGAAAGCATAGAAAGCTCCTTCTGGCATTATACATTTTATGCATTTCATCTTATTTAATCTCTCGACCATATACTTCCTTCTTTCATCAAATGCCTTTTTCCAGTCCTTTAAGAAATCATTCGGGCTTGTCAGGGCAGCAAGTGCTGCTTTCTGCGATATTGAGCATGGGTTTGATGTTGAATGGCTCTGAAGGTTGTCCATTGCCTTGATTATCTCAGCAGGGCCTCCGCAGTATCCTATTCTCCAACCAGTCATTGAGTATGTCTTTGAGACTGCGTTGACTGTTATTGTCAAATCCTTGATTCCTTTTATCTCACTGTCAAGAGAGGCAATGCTGATGTGCTTTTTTCCGTCATAGATAAGGAATTCATACACTTCATCTGAGATAACATAAAAATTATGCTTGACAGCAAGCTCTGCAACCTTCCTCAGCTCTTTCTCATCTATTATCATGCCAGTTGGATTTGATGGAGATGTCAGTATCAGGAGTTTTGTCTTTGATGTAACTGCTTTCTCAACAGCAGCTGCTGTGAGCTTCAGGCCGGTCTTTGCTGTGTCGATTATGACTGGCTTTGCTCCTGCCATCTTTATCTGCTCCTCATAAGTCACCCAAAATGGAGCTGGAAGTATCGCTTCCTGGCCATGGTCAAGCAGGACCTCCATTATGTTGTACAGGGTGTGCTTTCCACCGCATGAGATAAGGACCTCATTCAGCTTGTAATCAATGTGATTCTCTCGCTTGAATTTGTCGCACACTGCTTTCTTGAGCTCAGGTATTCCGCCAGAAGGAGTATATTTTGTGAAGCCATCTTTAATCGCCTTGATTGCAGCATCTTTTATGTGATCAGGAGTGTCAAAGTCAGGCTCGCCTGCTCCAAAACCAATAACATCTATTCCATCTGCCTTCATCTGCTTTGCCTTTGCTGTTATAGCCAAGGTCACGCTTGGCGCTATCCCTGCTGCTCGTTTTGATATCATTGACATAAAAACCCCTCCTTATCGTTTTATTAAGTAATATGCGTTCAATATATAAAGATTGTTTTTCCCATAACT
>JAPLZS010000089.1 GCA_026394915.1 Candidatus Woesearchaeota archaeon
AAGATGAGTGATTATAAGGTGGTGGTGTTTAGAATAATATAATTTAAATTTTATTTAAGGAGAATATCTCGTTTATTAAACGGTAATTCCAAACATTAATTAAACTATGCCTAATCTCCTTAATTGTTTTTGTAGTACTATCAATTAAATCCCATCGTGGCTGTCCAGAATGAACTCCTGCTAAGATAATCTTTGTTCTTCCTAAGTGAGTTGTTCTATTATTTCCATTTTTTGTAGTATAATCTTTAAGCCAAATAAAAACTGGACCTCCACTCATACCTGGATGAGTTTCTACATCTCCCAACATAAGAGCTTGTCCATTAAAATCTACATCAAAGGGACTTGAAAGATGCCCAATTCTAGAAATAGGTAAATTATTTAATCTGTCATACCATCCATAAGGATAGCCCATAACAAAAATCTTTTCAAAGTTTATTATTAAATCTTGAGAGTCAAATAATGATTTATCAAGAGGAGCTATGATATATCTTTTCCTGTCTATGTCCACTGGAAGAATAATAACATCTACATTTGGGTTCTCATGTTCCAACCATAATCTATTACATTTATCGTCAAATAAAGAAACTTCTACAAACTCATTATGTGATAAATTGTTTGGATTAATATGTAAATTTAATCTGAATCTATTAATTTCTGTGGGCGGATTTTCATAATATTTTTCACCATATACTACATGTTTATTTGTAATCAAAAAAAGCTTGTTGTTTGTATTAACATAAAAAAAACCAGTGGCACTACCTTTTTCTTGATTATCTTCCAACATGATTATCATCGTTGTGCATAAATAAATAGGTTCAACCTGTGCCATACCGATAGATTATTAAGTGCTAAATATAAGTTTTTCTATTATTCTTACACTTATTAATCAAAATGACTATTGTTTGTTATGCACAATCCCATAAACCTTCCTCACAAACTCTGTCGTGTTCTCATGATGGAATGAATTCCTGCCTATGGTCATGCAGTTCTCTATATTGGCCAGTATCTGGTCTTCAGGAATTTTGGGTCCTCCTGCCATGATAACAGGCACAGGACAGCCTTCAATAACCTGCCTGAATGTCTCAACAGAGCCTGTATATTTGGTCTTTACGATGTCTGCTCCAGCCTCTGCTGCCATCCTTGCTGCATATATAGTCCCTTCAACAAGGCCATCTTCTCTCATCATCTCGCCTCTTGGGTAGGCTATGGCCAGCAAAGGAATCTTATATTTTGTGCAGTCAGCAGCTACTCTGCCTAATATCTGCAATTGGTCATGCAGATGAACAGAGCCGACATTCACATGGACAGCTATTCCATTAATACCCAAATCAACAGCCTGTGATACATCATATAGCTGTACTTTCTCCTGTGGATTCATGGAGTATTTTGTGCTTGCAGTTACATTAAGAACAAACTTAGTCTTCTTAAGATGATCTTTGCATTGTTTGTACACTCCTAAAAATCCGAGTATTGCATCAGCTCCGCCTTCAACAATCTGCTTGACTTTGCCGGGCATATCAACAAGACCGCCGACAGGCCCATCAAGCATACCATCATCCATAGGGATGACAACTATCTTTCCGTCTTCTGGAAGGAGTTTTTCAAGTGCCATTTTATTCACCCAGATTCTGCTTCACTTCTATCAGTATCCCGTCAAGGTCATTGCAGAAGACATATTTTGCTGTCTTTCCTGATGTAACTTCTCCGCATTTGACGCCGTTATCTCTCAGATACTTCTGAGCTTGCACAACATCATCAACACTCAATGCAAAATGCTGTACTCCAACCACTTGCAGGCTTGTCTCTAATCTCTTCCTATATTCTTCCATCGGCTCTGGCTCATAAGGCCCGAAAAGCTCTAAGTTATACTTCCCTAAGGCCATAATTGCCCCTTTCACTTTAAGGTCTGGTCTGTCGAACTTTGCCTTTGTCTCAAAACCAAAGACAGAACTGTACCATTTCATTGACCTGTCAAGGTCAGATACAGCTATTGCCACATGGTCCATCTCGAATTTAGGCTTTGCCATATTCTCATCCTCCGCAGTTTTTATGTTATGGCACCATCTTTTTTGTCCAGATAGGTAAATATGAAATCTGAATCCTCAATGTTCTGCATTGCATAGGTTGCATGATACCTCAAGAGAGGGTTTTCATCGAGGAACTTTGTTATGAATGGCATTGCCTCTTTGCTGTTGATTCTTGACAATTCAATCAGGGCATGGCCTTTAATGTAATCCTCCTTGCTGTCCATTAGTTTAATCAGCTCTTCAACTGCTTCTTTCTTTGTCCTTTCAATATATTCCTGCGGATTCCTTACTTTCTTCTGCAATGCAAATAATGCCTTTTCCTTCATCTGCTCAAGGCTCCAGACACTCTGGCATCTCAGAATTGGATCATCAGATGAGATAAAATTAATCAGGCTTCCAATTACATTAGCGTTCTTCCTGAAGCCCATGACCTCAACGAGACTATACAATAGATGCTTATTCTCTGTCTTTTTCATCACTTTCTCCAGTATTTTCATCCTTTTATCAGAACTCATAAGCACATTGTCAGAATGATGTAAGACATTAACAAGCCTTGGGCTTATGCTGTCATCTGCTGATAAAAAGAAGTCTTCAAGTGCTTTGCTTACCTCTTTATCTTGCCATGACTGGAAAATCTCTCTCAAATCATGCCAATATTTGTAAAACTCCATATCAGGATAATTGTAAATCTCAAGCGTGGATTCCATAATTGCTTTTTTCTCTTTTGGGTTCTTGCCTATACAGCATCTTGCAGAGAGGAAAAGGTATTGGTGGTCTTTTGTTGCCTTGAATTTAGTATAGATAGTGCTAATAAGGGAAGATAAGCTGTTAGTCAAATCAGAATAGAATATCAATGTTTCATGCCAGTTTTGGTCTTTTATCCTTTTCCTTGCCTCGTTGTCATCAAGCTCCAAGGCTGCAAAATACTCCTGGAAAGACTGGTGCATAAAACTATACTCATTTTGCTCTGTCTTTTTGAGGATTCCTGAGGATAATATAATCCTCATCAGCCCATCAGCATATCCCTTTGATGCTTTTGTCTCTTTGGTATGCTTATCTATAAGTTTGTACAATGCAGAGTGATTTATAGATACAATATTTCTTGTATTCATCTGATAGGATAGACAGCTTAATAGCTTGATAATATCATTTATCATGCCTTCCCTGTTTCTTGCGTTCTTGATCTCATTGCTGAGATATTCATTGACAAAATAAGAGTACAAGTCTGATTTCTTATTCAGCTTTGAGTTATTGTCCATACTCAACAACATGGAGAATATCATCGGATTCCTGCATAATGATAGCAGTTTCTTGCTCCTATTCAGCTCTTTTATTATCCACTTCTTATCTTTCTGGACTGCAATCAGCTCTATCATGCTCCTGCTCAATGGAAGGATTTTAAATGTGGTAAAAGGAAGTCTCTTTTTAGGATCATTGTAATTCCTGCACGTCACTATGAATTGATTCTTTTTATATTCATTCGAGACGAAACTATTTATTCTTTCAGTAGTTTCTTCTTGATCTTCAGCTTCGTTCAGGCCGTCAAAGATTATCACAAAAGAGCCCTCTTTAAGCAGTATCTCAACAACACTTTTTCCTATGTCTTCCTTGCTTATTCTTGAAAGCTCAGACATGACAATCTCAGGAAGCTCTTCATCTTTGTAGTTATTCAGTCTGATTATAACAGGGATCATCTTGCTTCTTTTTGCATATTCAAGAACAATCTTGCTGGCGAGTATAGTCTTTCCTGCCCCGGAATCGCCAAGAATAAGCAATGGATTGAACCTGTTCTCTGCTAATATACTCAGGATGTGCTTCTTTACAGCTATCTTCTCCCTTGTATTGCTCTCGCTCAAAGGGGTAAATTCAATGTTCAGATAAGGCTTGTTTTCCATATCCTTCAGATCTTCAAGAAGATTCTCCTTATACCTCTCGATGGCCTCAAGGGAGCTTTTCTGGCCGGGCTTGCAATCCAGCTCTTTTATGTTCAGATAATTACCTCTTGTCCTGCTGCTGAACTCATTAAGGCAGTTTAGCCACTTCAGGTTTATGAGGTACTTCTTGCTCAGCTCGACCAATACCCCCTCGTCCCTAAGCTGTTTCGTGTACTTATGGATGGCTTGGGGTAAGTAGGCTTATTATCATCTAACATGCGGCTATGGATATCCTTTGCAGTCAATGGGAACTCTGCGCTTAGAACTTCGATTATCTTATCTTTACATCCAAAGCTCTCCTTGCCGACCCCCAAAAAGCTAAGCATTATGAGATGTGATGATATTAGTATTATATAGTAGTTAAACTATTTAAATATTGTGTTTATTTCCGTCTAAAATCAACTAATAGTTGATTAATCAACCAAACGCTTAAATATCCAAAACCGTAATAATTACAAAGGTTGTGGGGGTTATTATGGCGTTCATCTTAAGACCTAAGAATGATGTCCTTGATATCTACGGCAAAGTCAGCTATGACTATGGTTGGAGGGCGTGGAACACCCTAAGGCTGAAAAAGGATTTCCTAAAAGAATTCCCACAACTTACAGAAAAGAGCAAGAGCATCTCTTACAGGATGGTTTTCTATAAGACAATGGAAGAGCTTGAAAAGCAGATTAAGAAACTAAAAGAGAATAAAGAGGCGTTGCCTATCCTCTTGTGGTTCATGCAGGAATGATATCACTGCATTATTTTGGCATACTCCCTGTATGTCTGCATGTTTATCTCTCCACTGGCAAGCCTCACTTTAAGTATCTCAATAGGATTCTTGTTCCTTTCAGGCAGTATGTTATCCTGAGCCTTTTGGATTTTGTTTTCTTTTACAGGCTTCTCCTTCTCTTTGTTATTATTGAAAAATGCCTGATTTATGTCCTCATGCAGGTTCGTTACATGGGTATAAATCTCAACTGTCTTCGTGCTTATATGACCCAATGCGTCTCTTATCTGGACAAAATTAAAGCCCCTTTCAAGCAATAGAGAGGCATAAGTGTGCCTCAATGTATGGAAGTGATAGACATATCTTGTACGGCCCTTGCAGTCCTGGAAATTAGGGATCAACAGCTCAGCCTTCTCAAGATAGAAGTTGAATATCTCCCTAAGACTTTTAGGGTCTATGGGCATATTGACGCCTTTCTTTGAATAAATCAGGTAATCATTTACAAGATTATTGCAGTATTTCTCAAGGATAGGCAAAAGATTGTCCGGAAGCTCAGCCCATCTTGTCCTACC
>JAPLZS010000145.1 GCA_026394915.1 Candidatus Woesearchaeota archaeon
GGAAAAGGAATGGATGAGATACTTAAAAGCATGGATGTCCATTCAACAGAGACAAGCCAGGCTGATTACAAACTTTCGTCTCTTGCCTCAATAAGGCTTGCAGTGAGAGTCCCATTCATGCTCAAAATGGCTGGAGAGGAGCTCTCTAATTTTGTTAGCAAGGGTTATCGTGATCTATAAGACTTAGAAGAGTAGTATTGTCTTTCTTTTTGGAGATTAACTGACAGAAAAGATTTATATAAACGGTTCATTCGCTCTTCTTAAAAGAGGTCTATTACTGTCTATTCAATGATGTGATCAGTCATGAGCCTGAAAATATCTCAGAAAACACTGGAAAGCAGATGCAAATTACTGGGTTTTGCGATACATAATAGGGATAGTTCTGCAATACACATAATAGGCGCAGAGCCGGATACGGGAGTATTATTCACTGATTATGAGACTAATAATGTGATACGTGCAGATATCAGAAATGCTGGATATGCTGGCAATGGAAGGAAGACGACAATGCTCAGATAAAATGGTATAGGTGTACTATGCGTAGAGCATGTCCTTGCTGCGCTTTATCTAAGAGGAGTCACAAATGCAGAGATAATCTGCCAAAAAAATGATAAGAATGATGAATCAGAAGATGAAGGATCAGCAAAAGAATGCGAAGTTCCGATGTATGACGGCTCAATAAGCCATATAATTGAGGCAATTGATAATGCAGGAGTAATAGCTCAGGAAGAGATGGTGAAAAAAGTATACAAGATCACTCAAGAGATATCTGTCTACTCAGGAGAAAGATTTGTGAAGGTCTCTCCTATTGAAAGATACAGCGGAAAGAACCATCTTCAGCTTGATGTGGAAGTCGATTTCAAAAATCCAGGCATACCTTCGGGAAGATTAAATCTTTGTCTTGACAGGGATGTCTATGAGAGAAGAATTATGGACAATCTTATAAGAGCAAGGACATTCTGCCTTGAAGAAGAGTTCAATGACATCGAAAAGCAAGAGCCAGGCACAAAAGGAAGAGCAAGGAAATATATGGTCATAGTAGATAGGCATGGAAATCCCGCTGTAGGGCAGAAAGGGGGATTCTCTTTTGTTGAAGAGCCTGTATACCACAAGACAGTCGATCTCATCGGAGACCTTAGTCTCCTGCAGTTGCCCCTGATTGCGCATGTGCAGGCATACATGCCTGGCCATGAGCTGAACCTCGCGCTTGCAAGGGTAATATATGAAGAGACGCAGAAGGATAATGGAAAAGCGCAGCTTATTTCTCTGGTGCAGTAAAAAACAGAAAAATATAAAACCCCTTCCTGATTCCTTATTCAGATGATCATAACAATCTCAGGAAAGCCTGGCTCCGGCAAGAGCACTGTCGCAAAGCTCGTCGCAAGAAAGCTTGGCCTGAAGCATCATTCTATCGGAGACTTATGGAGAGGCATGGCAGCAGAGAGGAATATGACAATCCTTGATTTCAACAAGCTTGTTGAGAAAGACAAGGACATTGATATCGAGACAGACAGGAAACAGGAGGAATTGGGAAGAAAAGAGGACAATTTTGTGATTGACGGCAGGATGAGCTTCCATTTCATACCAAAATCGACAAAAGTCTTCCTTGATGTGAATGAGGAAGAAGGGGCAAAGAGGATATTCCAGCAGAATAGGGGTGGAGTTGAGCAGTTTTCTGAATTTGATGACGCTCTTGAGAGCATACAGAGAAGAGAGATGTCAGAGACAAAGAGATACAAGAAGCTTTACAAGGTCAACTACACTGATCATTCCAATTTTGACATTGTGATAGACACCACAAGAATGCCTCCAGAGAAAGTTGCTGAGAAGATAGTGAAGACAATAAGCATGTTCAAAGAAGCAAAACGGAAACAAAACCTTTAAATATACCCCCCTAATCCTGTATATAATCCTTCTAGGTTTTCTAACAGAGCTAGAGGGTAGTGGAAAGTACATAATTCAGGCAGGGGTAAAAAATAGGGCAAGATGGCAGAAACAATAAAGAAAGGAGATTTCATAGAGCTTGAGAATACTGCAAAGACTGAAGACGGAACCATATTCGACACGTGTGCGTCGGAGAGGGACATATTGTTCCAGGGCTTGACGCAGAGATTGAAGGAAAAGAGACAGGAAAGGATTACAGTATAGCAGTCTCTCCTGAGAATGGATTCGGAAAAAAAGACGCAAAGCTCATCCAGCTCATATCGACAGGTAAGTTCAGGAAAGAGAACATCCAGCCAATGCCTGGCCTGCAGGTCAATATCGACGGGACTTATGGAATCGTGAAAAGCGTCAGCGGAGGAAGGACTATTGTTGACTTCAACCACCCATTGTCCGGCCAGAACCTCATCTATGACATCAGGATCGTGAAGATAGTCAATGATGATAGGGAAAAGATTAAGGCGATGATTGAGCTCAAACTGGGGCTGAAGGACATTGAAGTAGAATTCAATGAAGGCAAGGCCATAATAATCACAAAAAAAGACCTGAAGATCCCTGCAGAGGTCACAAAAGCGATTTCAGATGAGATATCAAAATCAATACCTGCTCTCAAGAGTATGGAATTCACATCAAAGAAGGACGACAAGCCGAAACAAGAGGGAAAAGAGGCCCAATAATGCATAGAATAACATGTAGAATATCCGACAAAACATTTATATACAAGCATGATATCGTTTGAGAGATAAATATTCAAAAAAGAGGGCTTAAAAGTTGTGGGGAGCGTGGAAAAAAATGAACTCTGAAAATGCTGGATCTTATGAGGAGAATGATGCAAAGAATGCATCAATGCCTATTGTTGAGGACATGAAGGCAACAATGATGGATGCTGAACTTGAGGCATATCTGACAAAGCAGAAAGCAAGCATAAAAGTGATTGGAACAGGCGGCGGTGGAAACAACACAATCAACAGGATAACAGAAGTCGGTGTCAAGGGCGCAGAGACAATAGCTGTAAACACAGATGCCCAGGACCTTCTTTACACTCATGCTGACAAGAAGATACTGATAGGAAGGGAGACTACAAAGGGCCTTGGCGCAGGATCCATACCAAAGATAGGAGAGGAGGCTGCAAAGGAGAACGAGTCTGAGATAAAGGCTGCGATAAAAGGATGTGATATGATATTCATAACATGCGGCCTCGGTGGAGGGACAGGAACAGGTTCTGCTCCTGTGATTGCTGAGATCTCAAAGAAGTTGGGCGCATTGACAGTGGGGATTGTCACAATGCCTTTTGCAATGGAAGGGAAGCGTAGATATGAGAACGCTGTGATAGGCCTTGAGAAGCTTGAGAATATCGTCGATACTCTCATAGTGATACCTAATGACAAGCTTCTTGAGATCGCTCCTGATCTGCCATTGCACACAGCATTCAAGGTAGCTGATGAGATACTCACAAATGCAGTCAAGGGAGTTGCAGAGCTTGTGACAAGAGCAGGCCTGATAAACCTTGATTTCGCAGACATAAGGACAGTCATGGGCAACGGAGGAGTTGCCCTTATCGGTGTAGGAGAGTCTGACACAGAGAACAGGGCATGTGAAGCTGTTGAGAAGGCAATAAACAATCAATTGCTTGATGTCGACATATCAGGCGCAAGCGGCGCCCTGATAAACATAAGCGGCGGACCGGACATGACTCTTGATGAGGCAAGGAAGGTTGTCGAGATAGTGTCAGAGAAGCTTGATGAGGACGCAAGGATAATCTGGGGAGCCCAGATAAGCGATGACCTCAAGAACACAGTCAGGGCATTGCTCATAATAACCGGCGTCAAATCAACGCAGATATTCGGCACAGAGAGGCAAGCCTCAGTGTCCACAAGAAAGAAAAAAGAGATAGAGACAGAACTTGGCATAGAGTTCATTGACTGAAGAAGATGGAGCTTGAATCAAATTCATGGTCAGTTAAGCTGAAGCTTTTTGCAGCTGAGTGCGTAAGGGTTCTCAAGGTTACAAAGAAACCTACAAGCATTGAATTCAAGACAATTGTCAAGGTGTCTGCATTGGGGATAGCCATAATAGGCCTGATGGGCTTTGTGCTTTTTTTCCTGAAAGAGATGCTTGTGAAATGATGAAGTGATACTATGAGTGAAGATGAACTGAACAACGAGGACAAGGAAGAAGATTCAGAGGAAGAGATGGGAGAGAAAAGCGAAAGCCCTGTTCCAGAAGAGCTCTCTGAAGACATTGAGAAAGAGGATCCTGCTGAAGAATCAGTCGAAGAACGCAAGGAAGAGGAAGAAGCAGATGAGGAAAAGGAAGAGAAGCCCAAGAAGAAGAAAGCAAAGAAAGAAGAGAAACCTGAAGTTGTAGAGACAACTGAGCCAAAGGTCTTTGCATTGAGGACAACTGCCAACAGGGAAGACCAGGTCATGGATTTCATCACAAGCAACATAGAGAAGAAAAAAGACCTAAGAGACTATTCGGTGATAAGACCTAATGGGATGAGGGGTTACATATTCGTTGAAGCGGCTACAAGGTTTGACGCTGAGCAGGCTGCGATGAACATACCCTATGCAAGAGGAATCTTGCCTAAGGTAGTCGAGTATTCTGAGATGGAGCACATGCTTGAGCAAGTCAAGCAGGAAGTCGACATCAGGAAGAATGACATTGCAGAGATCATAGCAGGGCCGTTCAAGAGAGAGCAGTGCAAGGTCACAAGGATCGACAAGGCAAAGGAAGAGGTTGTTGTCGAGCTGCTTGAGGCTGCTGTTCCGATACCTATCACTGTGAAGATGGACGCAATCAAGGTGATAAGGAGAGAAGGCGAGAGCACGCCTGAAGACTGATATTATGAAGACTCAAGATGTAGAACTGATAATCGAAACAGAAGAAATTTCTTTACTTCCTGATATCAAGAAAGCATTGGATGAATTGGATATTATCTTGGCAGCAGATTATGAAGGAATTGATAAAGAGTATAGGCAACGGATGAAGAAAGGAAGAGCAGAGATACATTTCTTTAAAGATAAGTCATTTGTTGCAGATGATGTGAAAGGAAGACTTATGATGATAGATTTAGGAACCAGTAATGAGTTAATTCCACCAGTCTCTGCAAAGGGATTAGAAGGGCTTTGTTCTCCATATGAAGTACACTATAATTCAGGCAATGTACAGATTGTAAAGAGGGGAGATTCCCCTATTAGATATCAGATTTCTACAATGCATGAATGATATATCAGCATTGCATTATATTTTATATACAAGCCATTGTAGGGAATATACTTCCACATCCCCCAAAATCTTTATAAAGGACCTCTAAATCCAAATACTTATCATGCCTAAACAGACAGTAGAAGCATTGGTAAACGGGGGGCATGCAACAGCAGCTCCTCCATTAGGGCCGGCATTAGGTCCATTAGGAGTCAATATAGGCCAGATCATAGCAGAAATAAACAAGAAGACAGCTGACTTCAATGGCATGCAGGTTCCTATAAAGGTCATAGTAGATTCTTCTACAAAAGAGTTTAAGATAACAGTCGGAACTCCTCCAGTATCATCTTTGATAAAGAAAGAGGCAAAGATCGAAAAAGGCTCAGGAAACCCGCTTCTGGACAAAGTAGCTGACATCAAAATAGAGCAGGTGATCAAGATCGCAAAGATGAAAGGAGATGCACTTCTCGGAAAAGCGATGAAGCAGAGAGTGAAAGAGATCATCGGCACATGCAATTCAATGGGCGTCCTTGTAGAAGGAGTGCCTGCAGTCGAGGCCATCCAGCTTGTCGAGCAGGGAAAGTTCGACGAAGAGATAAGGACAGAGAAGACAGAGCTTTCTGCAGAAGAGATGAAAGAGCTCGAGGAAGAGAGAAAGAAGCTCGAGGAAGAGATGAAGACAAGAAGAGCAGAGTTCGAATCAAGGGCAAAGCAGATCATAAACGAGCTGACAGGCAAGACAAGGGCAGAGATAAAGGCAAAGCTCATAGAGGCAAAGATACCTGCAAAGATGATAGAGGAATTGTTGCCTACCGATGCAGCAGCCGGAGCAGCAGCTCCTGGAGCAGCGCCAGCGCCTGGTGCAGCACCTGCAAAGGGCGCAGCGCCAGCACCTGAGAAGAAGGCAGAGAAAAAAGCATAAAAAATTTGCGGCATATATATCTCATTTTCTTTAAGTGATCAATTGCGATTCAAATTATGTCTTTTTGGTGATTATATTATTACTTTAAAGTAGTTATAAAACAAAAGATTTAAATAATAGGGATTAAATATATACTTGATATGGAACCCCTTGCAGAATTAGCGGAGATATATTGCCCATCTTTGACTGAAGCTTCTCCTATTAAAGTGCAATATAATCAAAAAGAAGGCATACAAAAAAGTGTGAGAGGAGTAAAAGACAGGCTGGATATTCTGATAAGCGCAAAAAGAGAATATCTCGGCCTGTCAAAAGTCAAGCCAATTCATATGTCAAGGGATCAGGCAGAATCTTTGAGACAATCTTTGAAAACAGACAGGCAATGGATCAATAATTTTGAAGAATTGATCGGCTTATTGGCCCCTAAACTGAACAGCCTCACCTTAGACGAGAAACTGGCTCCGATAAATATTCCCTGGTGGAATGCGGGCCTGCTGTTCTCAAGCAGAGATCATTATGATGAAACAGCAGGATCACTAGAGCTTGATGCCACA
The DNA here is from genome assembly GCA_026394915.1 of Candidatus Woesearchaeota archaeon. Lineage (GTDB taxonomy): Archaea > Nanobdellota > Nanobdellia > Woesearchaeales > UBA12501 > WJJV01. Next base: position 6,622 of record JAPLZS010000145.1, read on the forward strand.
ATATCGCATTCATACATAACACAGTTGATCCGTTCCCAAAAGCCTGGAGAGCAAAGAGGTAAGACAATATCTGTAAGCAATCTGCTGATAACATCAGATGATCTTATTGTCCTTGGCTACAGAGGAGGGCAGAATCTGCCTGACACAATAATGACTGTTCCTGCTGGCTCTGTTGAATATCACACAGGCAGGAACCCTCTATTTGAATCAATGTACGCTGAATTTGCGGAAGAATTGGGATTAAGAAAAGAGGATATGCAGACAATAGAGCTTATGGGCAAGATAACAACACGGGCTTTCATAAACAACCCGCATTACACATTCAGGTCAAGAACAAGATTATCATTTGAGGACGTGAAGAAGGTTTGGTCAGAATCAGAGGACCAGAGAGAGCATAAACACCTGGTATCATTTCCTGACAATCCAGACCATATGATTAGAGAGATAAGGAGACTCAGTTATGATATATCAAAGGCAAATCCTGACAAGCCAGCTCTAACAACAAACGAGAATATAGGGAAGATACTTCCGCAGTGCGCAGCAGCTGTCCTGCTGCACTATGTCCAGAGAGAGGGAAAAGAATGGGCTAGGATGGCAGAAGAAAAACTGGGAGGAGATTATAAACTTGTAAGATAAACAGAATTATCATGATAAAAAAAGATAAAAAGACAGAGGAAAATAAAAAAGATATTCTTATATTATTCGATGTAGGCGGAGTTCTTCTTAAACTGGATTATAATCGGTTTTATGAAGCAGCAGCAAGACTGTCAGGAACTATGAACGCAGGCGAATTCAAAAATCGATTTGTTGAAAGTGGAATTGAGTTCATGGCAATAAAAGGCGAGATAAAGGCTGCTGATTACCTGCAGAGGCTCAGGGAGATGATTTCGCCGCAAGAAGATGCTACAGATGATGAACTAAAAAGGATACGTGGATATTGCTGGAAAGAACGGGTGGATGAAGCTGTCAGCTTAAAAAGAAGATTGCATGAAAACAAATATTCTGTTGGGATACTCTCAAACATCTCAGATTTTGCTCTGGAGACTATATCTTCCAGATATCCTGAGATGCTTGAAACCTATGACAGATCATCTCCCAGGATATACTCTTTCCAGATTGGTTCTATGAAGCCTGAACTGCTGATGTATCAGGCAATAAAGGGATATAACAAAGTAATCCTTATTGATGATAAGGAGAGCTATCTTAGGACAGGCATAGAAGAGTTTGGGTGGAACGGAATATTATTCACTCCATTCATAGATGAGGCAGAGGCAATACGCTCAATACACAATAATAAAGAGATACCAAGAGATAATTTCAGTGTTGCTGGCTCTATGAAGGAACTTGAATCATCATTGAATAAGCTAGGTATAAAAACAGAATAAAAAATAAGAAAAGAATGAAAAGAATCAGGCATTTGTCATATTGAATATGGCATTTGTGTCGTTTGTCTTATCCTTGCCATTCTTGCCACAGAAATAAATGATGGTATTTATGTTCCTCTGATTGACATCATCAAGCTCATCATATGTCTTGTTCAGGTTCTTTATCCAGAACTTGGATATGTCTATCTGTTTTGCTTCTTCAGGATATTCATCAAGCATCCTTGAAAGGGCCTCAACAGCGATCCTTCCCTGCTTCACGCTGATGTTAAAGTTCATTGAAGCCTCTTCGACATAAGGCCTTTCAGAGCATTTGAATCCGTCAGCTGTCAATCCTTTTGTGGTCTTTGTCGCAAGCCTGAAATGCTGCTCTGAATCAAGAAGAGCCACTCTCGCATTCACAAGAAGCTTTGCAGCAGTGTCTTCCTTTAGATTGTGGAACAGCTCATGCACTCCTTCAAGATCCCCTATCACGCCCTCGTATTCATTCAGGTTTATCTCCTTCGGGAATCTTGGATGGAATTTGAGGTATGAAACTCCGTTATCATAGTCATGCAGCGACATGCCATTCTCCTGGTCTATAACGTTCAATTCCTCAAGAGTCTCACTGAATGATTTCTCTTTTGAGAGGAATATGCATAAAGCGGCTATTGATATCAGTATGACTGCGCCTGCAATCACTGCAATGATTTTCTTATTTATAGGCTTAGATGCAGGTTTATCAGATGCCTTGTTTGCCTTCCTGCTGGCATTCTTGTTTGATTTAGATCTCTTTTTCATTGTTCCACCTCATAGCCATCCTAAATAAAGGGATGCAAGCATCCCTATTCCAAGCAATAGTATTATTATCCCTGCAATAAGATGCAGAACCTTCAGCTCCCTCTGCCTCCACTCCTCTGCTTTCTCTGTTGTTGTGAATCCAAAGTATATTGCAAGAGTGATGATCATCATAGGAAGTATGAATATCAGATTGTATAGCAATAAAAGGGGTATTGCTGCTGCTCTTGTTGCTGTTTTTGAGAGAAGACCTATTATCACTACATACGGCCCTGATGAACATGGCAGAAGGAAAAGGCTTACAAGCATCCCTACAAAGAATGCCCCTGGAACAGATGTGACGCTCTTGAGGAGAATCTTCATCCTTGGCCTCCACGCCCTAGGGACTTCCATTATGAACCATTTCCCGTACCAGAAATAATCCTTGATGTTGAATAGGCCGATCACCAATGCGAGTATCGAGACAACAATATAAAATATATGAGTAACTCCTGTCACCTGTATCGCAGAATAAAGGCCGAGTCCCATAAGGAAATACGAGAGATATACTGCTGCAGAGAACACAAGGCCTGCCAGCAATGCCTTCTTCTTGTTCTCCTTGCTTGCAGAGAGTATTGTCGTGAGAAGTATGATGAGGACTGCGAATGCGCATGGATTTATCGCATCGACTGCAGCTGCTCCGAGCAGCGCTGGGATCGTGACAAATGTTGCGGGAACTTTCCCGTCAACACTCTTCATCTCGCACTTGTTCTGAGTGCAGTATTTTATCTGCTCTTCAACAGCCTGCTCTGTCAACGGTGAATCTCCGATGAACACCTTGTCGCCTATGAACACAGTTGGAACTCCCTGCACTTCAGCGCCATATGCAACTGAAAACTTCTGGAGAAGATCTGCATTCTTAGGATCAGTTATGTCATAGCTTATGACATTAAAATCATATTTGGAGGTTATGCTGTCAAGAAAGCTTTCCATATTTGCGCAGTGTATGCAGCCTGCTCTCTTGAATATGTGCACATCTGCCTTATTCTGCTGCGCCAATGCGGTTGATGATAAGAGTGCAGCTATGAATACAAGAAGCACTATATGAAAGAAACGCATCTTTTTTCCCATACCCCTGTTTTTTGGGCCGGGATATTTAAAGCTTATGGATTTCTGATACATGAAATGATGATGATATTTTATATATAGAGTAAAGAGGGTAAGAATAGAGGGAAAATTATATAAAAGGATAGATATACTATATAGTGGGGGGCTAAAAAATGACCTTAATAATAGGGGCAAGATTGTAAAAATCGGCTTTGATCTGGCTGGCTACCGGATAAATTGTTTTGTCCGGGTAAGTGAAGGCATTGATAAAAGTTTGCAGAGTGGAACGCATCAATTCTTTAAAAACATCCTTGAGTGGATACTTTTCAGAGCCGGCCAGCACGGAATGCTCCAGGATGTGGGGCAATCCCGTGGAATCTGCAGGCGGTGTGCGAAACCCGATCGCGTATAAATTTTCGCGGTCAAATGAATGCAGGTGGAGAACCTTGGCGCCTGTTTTATCATGCTCTATTTCGTAGGCCGTAACCCGCAGATCGGCAAATATTTGCACACGTAGGACTTTAAATCCATGCAGTATATCGCCTGCTTTAAGTGTCGGTTGGGGAAAGGTTGATTGATTAATCATTTGTTTTTTGCCCGAAGCGCCATTATTTCGGTTCGGGTGAAAACTGATTCTACATGATCAACATGCTTTAAAATATTTTCCCGGCCGCCTTCTTCCCGGTCAATTAGTGTGATAACTCTTTCGACCACAAGCCCGGCGAGACGTGCCTGTTCAATCGCGGTAATGGTTGAGCCGCCTGTGGTAATGACATCATCAATAATTATAACCTTTTCACCGGCCACAACATTGCCCTCAACTGCGCTTTTGGTGCCGTGTGCCTTGGCATCTTTGCGAACAATAAAAGATTTGATCGGTTTTCCTTTTTGGTAAGAAATTAAAGCCAGCGCATTGGCAATGGGATCAGCGCCCAGTGTCAACCCTCCCGCCGCTGTAATATCGTAACCTTTGATCATATCAAAAACAATTATGCCGATTAGATTCATCCCCTCCGGGTCGAGAGTTGTTGGTTTGCAATTAAAATAGAAATTACTTAACCTGCCGGAGGCCAGCGTGAAAGGCGGATTGTCGCTGTATTTGAAAGACCGAGCTAGAATTATTCGGCCTAGACGTTCTTTATGCTCTTCGGTAGTCATTTTATTTCCTCCAGTTTGCGCTTCATGATGAAGAGTTATCATCATGCAAAACAAATTTAATGGGCAATTTTACGCGGATAGCAAAAGGCTTCCCCGCTTTTTTTGCCGGTTCAAACTTCCATAGTTTTACTGCTTCCATTGCCGACTTATCTAAAATTGTGTAGCCGGAGGACTTACTTATTGCTGTGTTTCCTACACGGCCATCCGGTAAAATTTCCGCGTTCACCAGAACAACACCTTCATAACCCCGAAGCTTTGCTATTGCTGGATATATTGGCGGAGTATTTTCTCGATAAAGCGGGCTGGCGCTGACAAAAGCCGCTGAATTTCCCGCTGCAGGCATCGCAGCTGCGCCTGAAATATTAGTGGAACTATCTGTGCCTGTTGCCTGGCCAACATTATCTTCTTTAACTGCGTAATTCTGAACAGGTATGTTCTTTGTTGTGCTGATAGTTGTGACCGCGTTTATTTTATCTGACTGAAATTGACTTCGGTCTGCCTTTTTTTCCTGAGGCAAGATTGTGGATTTACCGCTTTCCGATTCCAGCGAAACCCAGGCCAGGTTTAATTTGCTTAAATTTGGCGTAAAGTTTCCGTCACTTAGCAAACCCAGAATGAGAAGCGAGCCTACGGCTACGTGAATTATAATCGACGCACTCACAGACAATAAGAGATTTTGTTTTGCTATTTTAAGATTAATTAATGTCATCAGGTAAAATATCTATTTTTTAATTAATTTTTCTACAACTCTGACTGCTTCTACGCCGTCTTTGGCAAAAGACGCGCCAATTGAGCTGGCATAGGATTCGGTAACTACCGCCCCACCAACCAGGAAATCGGTTTTGATCCCTTTGGCTCGAGCAAGGTCGATCAAATCCTTCATGTTCACCATCGTAGTTGTCATCAGCGCCGAAAGACCAACAACATCGGGATTTTCTTTTTTCATCGCGTCAATTATTGTCTGATCGGGAACATCCTTGCCCAGATCAATAACATCATAACCATAATTTCGCAAAAGGAGGGCGACAATATTCTTACCAATATCATGAATGTCACCCCTGACCGTTGCCATTATTATTTTACCTTTACCCGCCGCCGCTGTTTTCTTTAAGTGGGGCTCCAGGTAGCTAAGCGCCTTTTTCATTGTTTCTGCGGCGGACATAAGCTGTGGTAAAAAATAAATCTTCTTTTCGTATAAATCGCCCACACGGACAATGGCGGGGATCATTATCTGATCAACTAACTCTGAGGCCTGTGTGCCGCCTGCAAGCTCTAAATCAATTAAAGTAATAATGTTTTCCCTGTCACCTTCGATTATTGCGGCGGCAATTTTTTCCCGCGGAGTAGCGGTTTGTTTTCCAACATCGGCAGACGATGCAGAACCTGGCTGGACAGAAAAATGTTCAATAAAGCTCAGGGTACTTTTATCTTTAGCCGTTAGCGTGTCACTTGCTTTTTTTACATTCATCAATTCCACACTGGAGGGATTGGCAATAGCCATAGTCAGGCCGCAATATTGCGCCATGGCCAGAAATGAAGCATTGAGCCAGGGACGCCCCGGCATACCGAAAGAAACATTGGAAAGGCCGAGGATGGTTTTACTTTTAAACGTTTCGGTACACCAAATAAGCGTCTTGAGAGTTTCCTGCGCCGCGACGGGATCGGAGGCTATGGCCATGACCAGACAATCCACAATAAAATCGTCTTTGGTGAAGCCGAACTTTTTTGCCTTCTGAAAAATATTGTTGATCAAGGCTTGACGCTTTTGAGCGGTTTTAGGCAGATCGCCACCGGTCAGAGGCAGAAGAATAAACATGGCTCCATACCTGGCAGCCAGCGGCAAAAGCCTGTCTAATTTTTCTTTTTCTCCAGAGATGGAGTTAATCAGCATCCGCCCAGGATAGAGCCGCAGTGCGGCTTCGATAGTTTCTATGCGAGAAGAATCCACAACCAGTGGCAGTTTAGTCGTTGTCGCCAAAAGGCCGATTACGGCTTTAATTGTTTTTACTTCATCGATACCGGGCTGGCCGACGTTTACATCCAGCAGGTTCGCGCCCAGCTTTTCCTGTTCCTGCGCCATAAGGCGAATGATCGACATCTTACCCTCTGTCAGTTCCTGCTGCAGGGCTTTTTTACCGGTGGGGTTGATTCTCTCGCCAACGATGCAAAGCGGTTGATTATCCGTTAAATATAAAAAACTTCGTGCTGAGCTAAGCGCGCTGATTGATATTCTTCCAGGTAATTTGGGTTTGCTGCTTGCCGTTGTTTTGGCCAGTTTTTCGATATGCGCAGGTGTTGTGCCGCAGCACCCGCCGATCATATTGGCTCCGGCTGCCGCAAGATTTCGGCCATAAGAAGCAAAAGTCTTGGCGTCCATATCAAAAACTGTTTTCCCGCCTTCCAGGCGAGGGACTCCGGCATTGGGTTTAGCAACCAGTGGCACCGTAGCATAAGGCTTCATGGCCGCGATAAATTCCAGCATTTTTTCAGGACCGGTGGAGCAGTTACAGGCCACGGCATCGGCACCAAGACTCTGCAATGTGATGAGGGCGCTTACCGGATCAGTTCCCCCCAGTGTGTGGCCGTCCTTTTCATAGGTCATGGATACAACAGTAAAGATGTCGGCTATCTCTTTAACGGCAATAAGCGCCGCGCGTGCTTCCTGAATATCAATCATGGTTTCGATGACAATAAGATCACAGCCGCCGTCAATCAAGCCGCGAACCTGCTCTTTAAAGGCATCTACTGCTTCTTCAAAAGCCAGCGGGCCGAAAGGCTCGATAAATAAGCCGGTAGGTCCGATATCTCCTGCAACCAGCACTTTTTTGCCACAAGATTGTTTGGCAAGAGAAGCAAGTTCAGCGTTAATTCGGCGGATGTCTTTTGAAATTCCGTATTGCTTGAGTTTGAAGCGATTGGCGCCGAAAGTACAGCTATAAACTATCTGTGCTCCAGCTTTTGAATAAGAGGCATGCACATCCCGAATAATTTGTGGATTATCCAAGCACCACTGCTCCGGACAAACTCCGGCAGGCAATCCCTTTTTTTGCAGCTCTGTGCCGGTGGCTCCATCCAAAATAATAATTTTATTAGTCAGATTTTTTATAATTTTACTGCTTTTTGTCATAAAAATATCCTGATTTGCATATGTTTCTTTAAGGTGCGCTCTTATATCATCTTTAACGCAAAAAATGTGGATTTTTTTATTGTGAAACTCCAATTCCGAAAGCGCAGTAACCTAATAACCTGAATAACCTAAAGGTCACTATAGGGTCACACGAGGTCATCTGCGACGTAGCGTAATTGTTAAGTTAATGAGACACAAGTTTCAGAAACGAAGTGCACGGAAAATTGCATGTCGAATTATCCCGCTTAGCGGAGAGCATAAAACACCGCAGCTTGCTGCGGAATCTGTTTCCAAAGCTTGCTTTGGGGTTCCCGGGACTAATGGTGCTTTTGTTTCTCATATATGTTATCAAATCTTCAAGAAACAAAAATATTGGGAAAAAAGTTAATTAGTAAGCC
>JAPLZS010000016.1 GCA_026394915.1 Candidatus Woesearchaeota archaeon
AGAGGCAGAAGGAATAAAGAGGATAATCATTTCTCTTGAAAAAGAGATTTTTGAAAATGAGAATGCAAGGCAGAAGCTCTCTGAACTGAATCAGCTGAATGAATGGCTTGAGACGAGCTTTGTCAACCTCATGACTGTAATAGAGAAGCAGATAATGGCAAAGGTCTATGGGGAATTCAATGAGATATTCCAGCAGTGGTTCAAGGTGATGGTGGATGATGAGTCCCTTTCAATAACTCTTGACCATGATTTTGCGCCTGTTGTGCAGCAGGACGGCTATGAGGCATTTGTGGAGAATCTCAGCGGAGGAGAGAAGACTGCAACTGCTTTGGCTTATAGGCTTTCCTTGAATAAAGTGATCAATGACATGATCGGCACAATAAAGACAAAAGATCTGATTATATTGGACGAGCCGACAGACGGATTCTCATCAGAGCAGCTTGACAAGGTGAGAGAAGTCATTGAGCAGCTGAACATGGGCCAGGTCATAATAGTCAGCCATGAGCAGAAGGTGGAGGGATTTGTCGATAATGTGCTCAGAGTGGAAAAAAGAGGACATGTGAGCAGTATTGTTGCGTGAGATTTTGCGTAAGATTTATAAGTTATTTCTTTAATCGTTGATATCTTAAGGGGTTGTGGTCTAGCTTGGTATGATTCGCCCTTGGGGTGGGCGGGGTCGCGGGTTCAAATCCTGCCAGCCCCATCATCTTAGGGGGCTCCGGTGCGAGCCACTAGGTGCCACCTGTGTTTTCCCAAGGCTTTTGTTACAAACCGCAGTTTGTAACTAGGAAAATCGAAGATTTTCCGTTCTTAAAAGGCTTGTGGGAATCCTGGCAGCCACATTCATAATTATTCACTTATCAATCGATTTTCTCAAGAACAAGGAATTTCCTCTTGTTGCCATCGCTGTATATCCATTCCTGAAGTACGCACTTTACTGCATCTTTTTCTTTCAGCTCCAAAAGCTGGAGGTCAATATGGCCCAATGCAAGACTACCTTTTTCTGAATCTATATTGTGCTTGAAACTTCGAGTCAACCCTCTTCCTTCAACAATATGATTTATAGTTAATATATGTGTTTCATTTATTTCCTGTATACCGAGCGATTCAATGTCCTCCTTACTTAGCCCTATCTCGTATTGGCTTATCATTTTCTTGGATATACTAAGTTGGACAGCACCAGAAATGTTCGCCTTTTCTGAGACCGTTATCTTTGGTTTTGCAACAGCTGGAGTTGGTGTAGCACGTGCCGACGCAGGAGCTACTCTTGCAGCCCTACTCTCTGCCTCCTGACGGACCTTCTGGATGTTCTCCAATGTCTTCTTGTGTATCCTGTCAATCTCATCCTTGATCTCTTTCTCCTTTGCATTCACTATCTTCAACATCTCTGCTTCATTCTCAACATATTCCTTAAGCTTTGGCAGGACATCCCTCATTATCTTCATCTCTTTATCATCAATGCTGCTGCCAAGCTCATCAAACACTTTCTTTTGCATGTTTAGATTTCCCATTAATCTGTCAATGACACTGACAATATACCTCAATTTGCTAAGGATTTTAACGATCTTCTTTTCATTCTCTTTTTCATTGTTCTGCTCTGCAATTATCCTCATCTCTTCCAATCCATGCACAATCTCATTCTTTTTCCTTTCCTGTTCTTCCAGTATCTCGATATCTTTCTTTATGATCGTTTTTATATTAACAATCTCCTTTATTGCATCATCAAATCTTGAAGCATTATATCTTTCAATGAACTTATTTATTGATTCATGTTTTCTTCTGTAGTTCTCTATCAGTTCATCACCAAGCCCCATAAGCTGTCTTTCCTGTTCTGCTAACTCTCTTTCTCTTTCAGGCCCAGCCCCTCCTGCAGCTATCGGCGTTATATTTATAATCCTCTCTGCAGGCCTTATCTGCCTTAGATGAGCAGGAACATTCCTGATATTATCAGGTATCACAGCTTCGCTTGCATCTGGTATCATTGCAAAAAGGAATAGCCTATATGTACCAACAGGCAGCTGTCCATTAGTGTTGTTTGCAAGATGAACATTTGTGAAATTAATATCAGGTTGTAAACTTACTGTTGTTCCTTGGTTAAATTGACGCGCTATAAGTCTAACTGCAATCGCCCCATCATTATCATATATTCCAAATATGTAAACATAGCTCGGATTTGGCCCTGAGATTCTTCCTTCTACCCTCATTGCAGTGTTGTCTCCAA
>JAPLZS010000061.1:0-3465 GCA_026394915.1 Candidatus Woesearchaeota archaeon
ACCGCTTACATCCCCCACCTAGAAGGTGGGCCGCAAGTGCTACGCACTTGCTGGATTTACGCTAGTGATATTAAGTCAATAGAGTTAGAAGGTAAAGCTCTCATTATGTGTAGGTTATCACCAAAGATTAATTGATTAGGTTCTAAATCTTTATGACCAAAAGAGACTTTTTCTACAACCTGAAACGGAAGCGAAATTTTAGGATAGATTTTTCTGTATTGCTCTTTTTCATCACAGCCAAGAGGAAGTTTATCAACGGGGATATTACCAAATCTTACCGGAGTTTTAAAAAACTCTGCCTGCTGAGGAATCTCTATGTTTACTTCTTCCTCTTTTTGAGAAATTTCTTTCTTTGATTCTTTTAAATACTCTAAGACCTTTGCTTGTGGTTTATCCTTATCCTTACTCTTTGATGTCATTTCTAATAAGGGTATTATAGCTATTTTATAAAGTTTCCTTAAAAAAACTAACTTTCCATAAGTAGCGTAACAGTATTAAAAACAGCAGATAAAGTTACTTTATGTACGGAAACCAGAAGTGGAAATGCCTGCAAGAAGTAGCAAAGCCTTATGCCTTGGATATACTGGAAGAATTGAGGAAAGGGCAGATGAGATTCTCGGAATTAAAAGGGGTTTGTTTGAGCCAGAAAACACTCACAATGAGGCTCCATGAGCTTGAGGAATGTGGTATAATCGAGAGGGTTATAGAAAAACCAAAAAAGCAGAAGATTAAAGTGTTTTATACCTTAACGCCAAAAGGCAAACAAACGATAGAACTCGCCTTAAAATTTATGAAAATTGAATAAAAATAATCAAACGTCCCAAAACCTCGCCACGTTCCCTTTTCTCGTTCCTTTCAGTTGGCTGACTCCGGCCGGCACCTTAGGATTCTCATACTGGTATTCATACATCTTCTCCAGCTTATTCAGCTTCTCTCTTATATCCTTGATCTCGTTCTCCTTCTCTTTCATGTCTCTCTCTATGACTTCCCTGTCAAGGGGCCTTCTGCAATTCCTGCATATTGACTCACCGATGCCGTTATCAACACCACAGAAGATGCACTTCTTGGACAATGGCCTGAAATCCTTCAGTTCATTCTCAGACTCTATCTTGCCTCTCTTTACCAATGCCATCTTAAAGCTGTCCTCATGCTGGGATTGGTCATAGATTTTAAGCTGTTTTGTAGAAGTCCATCCGGCAGTATGCTGGATTGTAACATCACTATCCCCCCTTAATCTTCGGATAGTGATCCCGCTTCTTTTCAGGGAATAAAAGGTAATCGGCTTAGAAATCCCAAGCAGTTTGCATTTATTCCTTATGTGCTTGTTCACTGCATGAGGATTAAGCTGCTTGTATTTGCTCTGATTACCCATAGTAATAAAAAATAAGGCATTCGGGTCTTTTTTCAATGGATGTTTGCTGTACCATCCGGCGACATAGGGAAAAGAATCAATGCACTCCAGGAACTTAGTGCCTTCTTTGCCATGCTCAGAGACCCATATCTTTGCAAAATTATCATGAAGCTCGACATCCTTGATCCTGAGATAAAGCAGCTCCTGGGGCCTTCCAAGAGACTCTAAGGCTAATGTCAATAATGCCTGCATCCTGATATCATCGCCAAATCCGGTTACCAGTTTCTCAAATTCCTCTATTGAAAGCCTGTCCTCTCTTCTCCTTTCCCTGCTCTTGTCCATCTTTCCGTTTATGTGCCTCACAACATAAGGCACAAGGGCATCATCTATCCTTCCCTTTTCGTCTTTCTCAGGCAGGATCTGCTTCCAGATGAATTTAAGGTCAATCACAAAATCGCTTCTTGTCTTTGGGCTGAAACCCTGTTTGCTGAAATAACCCATCACCCTATCGATGTCCTCTCTTGAAGCATCCATGAGATCTTTTTCAATCACAAAAGTCACAATAAGGAAACTCCTCAATAACCGAATCCTTCTGATAAAAGAGATGTCTCTTGCCTCAAATTTCTTGATCAAGACCTTAAAATACCCGAGATTCTTCTTGTTCTTTATCTGGTATTTTCTTTTGCCTTCTGGAGGCTCTAAGTAATGCTCTAGATCTGCCTTAAACGTGCTATATCTTTTCTCATTATTGTAGATATCATTTTCTGCCATATAAGGAAAAGAGAAGCATAACTCATATATAAATCTTGTTACCGCATTGTCCCTGAGGTTATAATGCGGGGGAAGGGAATCGAACCCCCGAAGGCACTAAGCCACAGGCTCTTGAGGCCTGCCCATTTGACCGCTTTGGTACCCCCGCAGCTGCATTACTCAGCTGGCACGTAGATTAGTGTGGGGCACTCGCTTTGCTCGGCCCCACCCCATACGACGGACTGACTAGGTAATTAAATAGAAAAGAATGAGGATTATTTAAAAATTTATCCTAAGAATTCTAGCCCAGGCTGCCGAGCTTGCCCTCAATCTCCTTGAGCTGATTCTCAAGGTCTGTGACCTCTCTTGAGGCCTTGTACTGCACTTTTACATCCTTCTTTTTAGCATGATGCGCATGTGCTGCAGGCTTCTTCTCCTCTTTTGCCTTTTTCTCTGCTTTAGGAGGCTCTGGAAGCTTTATGTTCAATGCAGGCACATGATTCTTTGCCTGATTCAGAAGTGAGTTTATGTCTCTAACAGTTGCCTTCAGCTTCGCAACCTCTTTTATTTTGTCTTCCCTGACTTTCTTGAGGTCCTCAAATTTCTGGAGAGCCCTCAATAAGTCCCTTGATGCTTCCAATAGAGACCTCCTGAAATCTATCGGATGATGTATCTCCACATAAAACATGTCCTTGTCAGCCATTCAATCACTCTCTTGCTGCCATCAGGTCTGAATCGATTGCAGACATCTTCTTCTCGACTTCCTCAAGCTCGTTTGACCATAAGTCAAGCTCTGCCTCCTCTTCCTGCCTGAGCTGGTCTATCCTTGCAATGGATTCTTTTGCCTCTGCAATCTTGACCTTGACTATGTTCAGCATGTCTGTCAGCTCATTGTATCCTTCAAGCTTTATAAAAAGCGGTTTTTCTGCCATGATATCACCTTTTTTCAAATAATGTCCTGTCTATGTAGACGAGCTTTCTCTGCACTGCCTCTATTGACTGATGCCACTCATCCAAATCAGCATCCTGCTTGTTCTTTATCTCATTGATGTTCAGGATCATGTCTTCCATGTTCTTTGCATTGTCCTTCATTGCGCTGATGCCTTTCTTTACGTGCATAAGCCTTTCTGCGCTTATGAATACAGAGCCTTTTGATGATCTTGGAAGCTCTCTCAATACAACAGGCTCTTCGACATTCTCAGGGAACCTCTCTGCTTTGAATGACTCTCTTATCTCAGGCAGTTTCTCGAATTGCTTGTGCTGCTTCTTTGTCATATCCTTATTTTGAGCATGTCTTTGTAAATGTCTTGGAAGCTGCTTTGCAACTGATGCCTGTGCAGATGGAGTCTCCTCTTTTTCCTCTA
>JAPLZS010000061.1:3487-5620 GCA_026394915.1 Candidatus Woesearchaeota archaeon
CTCCTCTTTCTCTTCTGCTGCTGGGAATCTGAATTTAGGCATTGATATCTCAGGAAGCTCAAGGTCCTCTTTTATCGGGATCCCGAAATCATCCACCTGCCTTATGCCTGAAGACTGAGGGGATTCCTGATTTTGCTGTGATGTCTGCGATGAATTAAGAGAAGGGAACTCATCCTTTTTTTCTGCGTCTGTTGCTCCATAGACCTGCCACTCTGACTGGGACATCTCTTTCGCATCTGGACTTGTTGGACGGTTAGAAGATGAAGACTGCAATGGAGGCACTGACTGCTGCTGAGGGATTGCTGGTTGCGGAGAAGGGAATGCCGGAAGAGGGGGTAAAGGTATCTTTGCTCCTGAATTTTTTCCTTTAAGGAAGCTGAGTAGTCCCATCATTAACCTCTTTTTTATGCGTGTTGTATGATCTTAAATATCAATCAATGTTGTATGTACATATAATATCAAATATGATTTATATTATGCACCTTAACGACCCCACTTGGCAATTAAAAACATATAGAGTATTAAAACCTTTGTGAGTATTTTTAAGAAGTGAAAGAATATTTGATTATGCTCATTTCGGTGTCGGAGCAGGATATTGTCCTGAAAAGCATGCTTCACAATATCTGACGTCAGGTTCATAGCAATGCCTCAACCTGTCCAAGCTGAGGTAAGCAAGACTGTCAGACCTTATGTTCCGGTTTATCATATTGACATTGCCGCAACTGCTCGCAATAAGCTCAGTTCCTGTAGGAAAGTCCATTCCATAATAACAAGGATGGATAACAGAAGGGGATGAAATCCTGAAATGGACTTCTTTTGCTCCGCCATCCTCTATTATAATATCCCTCAGAAGCGATGTGGTGGTGCTCCTGACTATTGAATCATCCACAACAATGACTCTTTTGCCATTAAGAACAGATCTTACAGCACTTAATTTTATCTTTACGCCATCGTGCCTCATGATCTGGCTTGGTTCAATGAATGTCCTGCCTGCATAATGGCTTCTGACAAGCCCCTGATTATAAGGTATGCCTGACTTTTCTGCGTAACCTAAAGCTGCGAATCTCCCTGAATCCGGAACATCAATTACTATATCTGCCTCAACTGGAGATTCTTCTGCCAACTGGCGGCCTATAGCTCTCCTGAAATATGCAACATCATTATTCTCTCCGAACAATACTGAATCAGGCCTTGCAAAATATATCTTCTCAAATATGCATGGTGATATGATTCCCTTGAAATCAATCTCAATATCATCGCACATATGGCCGTTTTGATTTATAGATATCAATTCTCCTGGATTTACTTCACGGTCATATTTTGCACCCATAAGATGGAGTGCATAGCTTTCTGATGCAAAAACCCTTTTGCCTTCCAAAACTCCGATGCATAAGGGCCTGAAGCCGTGAGGATCCCTCCCTACAAACATCATCCTCTGTTTATGGTTATGATCCACTGCAGTTATGACGACAGAATATGCTCCTTCAATCTGCCTTAATGCATCAAGAACCTTGTCCTGGATATCCTGTTTCTGGGAATGGGCAATCAGATGAAGGATCACTTCTGTATCCGTGGATGTCCTGAAGATTGCGCCTTTGCTTTCAAGATTATTTCTTAATTCCTTGTAATTGGTTATATTTCCATTATGAGAGACTATGTATTCTATCCCCTGATTGGTTGATTTCAAAGGCTGGGCGTTCTCTTCGCTGCTTCCGCCTTCTGTGGAATATCTTACATGACCTGTTGCAAAATCTCCAACAAGGTCGTCAATGAAACTGCGCTCCCTAAATACTTCTGTGACCAGACTTGACTCTCCTTCTGACATCCAGTTTTTCATCGACAGAAATTATGCCGGCGCTTTCCTGCCCTCTATGTTGCAACGCAAACAAGCCATAATAGGCTATGGAGGCGGCATGAGGAACTCCAGCAATACCTATTACCCCGCACATGACTCAAAGGAAATAAATGATGTATAAATTCATTTATATCCTTTTGATTATATTACGCAGTTATACCTTCCAATCACAACAATCTTTAAATAATCCAGAGTGTAAACAACACCAAGTGACGATAAAAGAGCGATTCTATAGGGGTAACCCTTTTTCTCCAGAAGCCGTATAAACCTATTATAAT
>JAPLZS010000061.1:5653-6725 GCA_026394915.1 Candidatus Woesearchaeota archaeon
ACCTAGTATAATGCAATTATAAACTTTATTACAATAATACTTAAATACCAGTTCGTGCTATTTATTTTTTTTAAGATGCTTCAAAATAAGATATTAAAAAAATTCTATATCATGATTCTATCCATGACTTTTCTTAATCTGCAATCTGTCTTCTTCCGAAAACGTTCACAATCATATTTGTTTGAAGGATCAATAAAGAATGGGGGATAATAAGATGATAGATATGACTGTATTAAGAAACGCATTGGATGTTGAAGGTGGAGATATAGATTTTGGTGAAGGGATAAAGATGATGGTCATTCCTGTCGGAGAACTTAATCTGGACAGCCTATTGAAAGATGGTGCATTGCCTGTTGAAGAGGTTCTGAAATTGGTTGACGGAAGCAAGTCTGATATCCAGCCAGATTACATAGGGCAGATGGATAAATATCTGACAGAATTCATGAAATTGATGGTGTGGAATGCGCACAATCTAGAAGAAAAACCAAAAGAATTGAAAAACGGAGAAGTCGCAAAAAAAACAGATAAATATGGGACATTTGTAGTCAGGACAAATGATCCTAAGATCACAGAGTATTCTATTATAAAGTGGTTTTTAATGACGCAGGCAGTAAAAAATGCATCAATGATGCAAAGAGTAAATGCAATATCAACCTTACCTGAACTGTATCCTGCAAGAGATATAGCAAGAAGTTTCCCATATGATGCGCATGATTTTATAATAGCTTGCGGAGCTGGGGCAAATGGGAATGGATATAAGGCATGCGATACAAATCCATGTGCAAATAACATCCAAGGAATGACATGCATAGGAGTTAATATGGACCTTGGCAACAAGATACCTAAAGACCGGAGAATCCGTTACAGCATAACTCATTCATTTAAAAAATGAAGAATAACCGGATCAGTGCCTTATGACTCCAAGGATTTCCAGATAGAATACAGCATAGGTTTGAATTGGCATAGGTCTGAGATATGCTCTGACCAAGATTGATGTGATAAAGCATGCAAGAGACTGCATTTAGGGCAGTAAAGAATGCTTATAGTTTAGATTTTGACTGCATATTAAAGA
>JAPLZS010000061.1:6787-12493 GCA_026394915.1 Candidatus Woesearchaeota archaeon
ATGGAAATAATGAATGACAATCAAAATGCGGATAGTGCAGATGGTAAAAGTCAAGATGACCTTGTAGAAAATATCTCTAAAACATTAAATGAGCTTGGGCCAATAGGTATGAGGGAAAGAGGAGTATGCATGCTGATGATGATAGATTTAGGTTCAATTGCGGGAAAAACACAATGGTATCGCCTATCAGCTCAGTTCACAGATGTAGATTCAGTTACAAGATATAATGGAGAGTTCCATAATCGAAGAGCGGATTATGTACTTGAAGCTCATGAATTAGGAATGCCTATGTTCAGAGAAATGCAAAAATACCTGCATTAGATTTATAAACTTGTTTTCTATCATTTTGTTTATATGAAGCTTGCAAAGTTCTGGGAGCCTTATAAGGAAGGTAAAGAGAAAGAGCAGATCATCCAGTGCCATCTCTGCCCGCACAACTGCATGATTGCAGAAGGCAATGTAGGGATATGCAGGGTGAGGCAGAACATAAAAGGAAGATTATATTCTCTTGTGTATGGAAGGCCTGTCTCAACTCACATCGATCCAATTGAGAAGAAGCCGTTGTTCCACTTCCTGCCTGGCACAAACACATACTCTTTTGGCATAGTAGGCTGCAATCTTAAGTGCGAGCATTGCCAGAACTGGGAGATAAGCCAGGCATTGCCAAAGGATTTTCCAGTGCCAGAAGTGAAGCCAGAAGACATTGTAAAGCAGGCAAAGGCAGCTGGCTGCCCGAGCATATCCTATACTTACACAGAACCTACAATATTCTATGAATATGCGCTTGACATTGCATCCATTGCAAGAGAAGAGGAGCTGAAGAATGTAATGATAACAAACGGATACATGAATGAGAAGCCAGTGCATGAGATTTACAGACTCATTGATGCAGCAAATGTTGACCTGAAAGGATTCAATGAGGAATTCTATCAGAAAGTGTGCGGAGCAAAGCTTGAGCATGTGCTTGCTGCGCTGAAAACGATGAAAAAAGCAGGAACCTGGATTGAGCTCACAAATCTTATAATACCAGGAAAGAATGATGATATGGAAGAGATAAAGGATATGTGCGAATGGATTGTCGCAGAGCTCGGCGATACAACGCCTCTGCATTTCTCAAGGTTCTTTCCTATGTACAAGATGAAGAATATTCCTTCCACACCAGAACAGACTCTTGTAAAGGCAAAAGAGGTTGCGCAGAAAGCAGGCCTGAAATTTGTCTACGTCGGCAACATAGTCACAGAGAAAGGAGAGAACACCTACTGCCCTAAATGCAGGAAGCTTCTGGTCGCAAGATCAGGGTTCGGCATTGTGAGCAACAACATAAGAGACAGCAGATGCGCATACTGCAAGGAGAAGATTGAAGGGGTTTGGGAGTGAAGATTAAGAACTGCGCAGTTCAAGAAGATAAAAGTTGTGCTTATTTGGGTTTTAGGATTCTATATGATACTATTATGATATAAGCAATCAGATAGCTTATGATGATTGATACTAATGGGCTGGCTGGTTTACACTGATTAATGCAGTTGACTCCTCCTTCTCCATTAGATATGCAGCCTGAACATCCTCCGAATGATGTTGAAGTGAGGGCTGTTACTGCAGAGAATATGAGTATGAATAATATAACTCCAATGAGTATTGTTCTCCAATCATACAAACTCTTTATCAGCACTTTCGTGTCTAACATTAATCATTGTATATTTTACCGATATAAATAGTTTTTGATTGAGATATAACTATCTCACCATCCCGAATCTCTTGTTCTTTGATGTCATCTTTATGAAATTCAGCAGGCTTTTCTTGAACATCTCATGGCTATGTCTTCTTTGGCTCTCAATGTAGCCTATCCGCACTTTCTTGTAGCCTTCTGGGAAATCTTGGAAGTTTTTCCATGCTTTCTTATCAGCTTTCAAGACTTTGAGTATATCTGGTGCGACAATCAGCTTTCCATCCCCGTGTTTAGGTATGTCAAAGACCCCTGAAACAGCCTTTAGGCCTGCTGAAGTCATCCTCTTCTGCCTGATCAGCCTGTGCATTCTTTCTTTGTTCATCTCAGAGATATTGCTTCCTGGCCTGCGCGGAGTGAACCTCTGAGCAAACCTCTCATCATCCATCCTTTTTGCAGTGCTGTCTATCCATCCAAAGCAGAGCGCTTCCTCAACAGCATGATTGTAGGATATCCTTGGTTTGCCGGATGATTTTCTATAATAGATAAGCCAAATCTCTTTTTCCTTATCATGATTTTCAGCGAACCAAGAACGCAACTGTTTCCTGTCAGTCACATAAAGTGTTTTTGTTATATCCATGTGTATTAGACAGGGATTAGAATTTATAAAACATTCGAAATGCGCTCTTTTTTAATGTCACCTGCACACCCTGAAAATCTTCCGGAAAATCCTATTTTTTCCGCAATATTTCCATTCTTGGCCAGAATTCTTCCGTATTTTTCCCCGCAAGGCTTAAAAAAGATTTCTGCTTTATTTTTTTGATGAAGAGGTTAATGAAAAGGCGGGTGGTCTTGGTTTTTATGATTCTCGTAATGATCATCCTGACAAGTTTTGCAAGAGCAGAGATGAGGATAAACGAGATAATGTACAATCCAGAGGGAGATGACAACAACAAGGAGTTCATAGAGATTTACATGGACACACCATTGAATCTTTCTGGATGGATTGTATCAGACTCTTCTTCAAATGACACATTAAAGACTCTGCAATATACTGATTATTCTAACTATGCCCTGATTGTGGAGGAGGGCTTCAATTTTACTGGAACCGGAGCTTCAGTATATTCTGCTGGCGCAACCATCGGCAACAACCTCGACAACAGTGCGGATTCTATCCGATTGTATTTGCCAAACACTACCCTGGTTGCGTCAGCTCTTTATGATGGAACAATGGCGAATGGGAACGGAAAATCAATGGAATTGTACAATGGAACATGGCATGAAAGCATTGAGTATGGAGGGACTCCTGGAAGAGAGAATAGCTTCAAAAAAGCAGATAATACAGGCTTCAATGAAACAGGCAACCAGACAGAGAATGAAACACAGAGCAATTCAACGAATTCATCACACTGCGATGTTCATTTCTCTGCGTACACGGACAAAGACATCTACAACAACAGCGATAAAGTGAAGATTGACTTTGAACTTGATGACAGATCTGATGATCTTGATAATTTCACAATAGAATACTGGATTGAGGATCTTTTTGGTGATATTGCAAAGGAAAAATACAACACGACAAACACAAACCAGAAGACATGGACAGCCGATACAGACAAGGAAGATGAATCATTCTATGTGAAAGCTAATCTTTATATTTTTTGCGGCAATGAACAGAAAACACTTTATTCACAGAAGATGATTACAGTCAAAGGAACTCCGAAGCCTGCAGAATCCTCTATTGAGATAAGAGAGCTTTATCCGTCAGAGGGTGAGCCGATAGCATTCGGCAAATCCCTGAGGGCAAGGGTTTATGTCTACAAAGGGGATGAAAGCTCAAGCACAGTGCAGGCATGGATTGAAGATCTTGACAGCGGAGACAAGATAAGCGAAGTGCAGAAACTGACTCTTTACAGCAGATTCACAGAATATGATGCAACAATCCCAATACAGCTGATTGCAAACTGCAATGGAGACTACCCGGACGGAAGCTACACTCTTGTTATAGAAGGATTCAACATCACTGCAACAAAAGTGATAAACGCAGAGGGAACAGTCTCATCTCTTTGCCCTTCTTCAGATGAAAGCGCTTCAGCGCAAAGCAATGCTGCAGTAAAGCAAACAATATCTTATGATATAACAGATTTTGATGAAGAAATTTCTGCAGGTGATGGGTTATCAACAATGTTAAGCATAACAAATGATGGATCTTCCCATGATTTCACTGTATGGAGCTATGTTTACAGAGGCAGCAAATGCTATTCCGGCGAAAGAGAAGACAACAAGATGACTGTCAACCTTGGGCCAGATGAGGAGAATATAGTAGAGCTGAACAATATACTTGAAGATGCAGAGCCGGGAGCATACAAGCTAAAGGTCAAGATACTGAAAGATAGCCAGAAGACAGCAAATGAGATAACAAAAGACATCATTGTGCTGAACTCTTCTGTCAATCCCCTGCAGCAGGGAAACAATGCATCAAAGATCAATCAGGCAGTTGTATCTCTTGTTAATTCAACAAGCAAGACAGCTGATGCAAAAGGAATGCAGGACCAAAACAATGGCCAGCTCATCACAGGAAACACTGTATACAAGTCTTCCTCTGCAAAGGCAGAGGATATTGCTGTCTACCTGATAATAGCGTCTGCCATTGTCATGGCGATTATATTGCTGATGAAAAGCAGGAAAAGGGGCAAAAAGAAAGGAAAATCGCAGAAAATAACCCGTAACCTACAAACATTACATGTTTGAGGTTAGAAAATGTAGTTACATTTTCATAACCTTTAAAAATAGACTATTGCTTCTTTGGGGTCATGGGAGATTCAAAGCCTGACAAAGCGAAAAAAGAGCTTATAGAAGAGAAGATCGGAAGAGGCTACATCAGGTTCAGCGCCATAATCGAGATGATGGGCGCCCCAAAGGAATATATCTCAAAGACTTTCAGGGATTACATAGAAAAACTGAGGGAGAACAGGAACATAATAATCCTGAAAGAGCACTTTGCAAAGCCAAAGAAAAAAGACACGCTTTTTGTGATGTATGTGGAGCTTGAGCTTCTTGCAAAAGATGCGTCTGAGCTGGTCTTCTTCTGCTTTGATTACATGCCTTCTTCAATAGAGATAATAGAGCCGGAACATTTCAATTACAGGGCAGCTGATTTTGCGGCATTCCTGAATGACATGCAGGCAAGGATGCACACTATTGACTCGCATCTGAAGAACCTTAAGGCAAAAACAGCAAACCTGGAGAGGAACGCGGGCCTTCTGCTGAGAAATAACATCCTCATTGTGCTGAAAGAGAAAGACAGGAATCTTGATGAGCTTGCAAAGGGAACAGGCATACCTGCTGTCCAGTTGAGCCCATTTTTAGAAAAATTAATAATCGAAGGATGGATAAAGAAAGCAAAGGACAAATATTCTAGAAGGAAATAAAAAGGGAAAATGGAAGAAGAAAATAACCTGAAAAAAGAGATTGAGGCGATCCTTTTTGCTGCAGGAAGGATGGTCGAGCTTGATGAGATAGCGAGACTGTGCAAAGAGGACAAGAACAAAATAGAGCCGCTTCTCAAAGAATTGAAGGCTGATTATGAGAAATCTGATTCTCCCATGTTCCTGATCCAGGAAGGCAATGGCTGGAAGATGACTGTGAGGGAGAAATATCTCGGTGTTGTCAAGGAAGTTGCTACGCATACAGAGCTGAACAAGGCCCTGCTTGAGACATTGGCGATTGTTGCCTGGAAACAACCTGTGATGCAGGCAGATGTCGTCAAGATAAGGGGCAGCACTACTTATGAGCACATAAGCGCGCTGGTTGAGATGGGCTTCATAACAAAGATAAAGCACGGAAGAAGCTTTGTATTGAAGCCATCGACAAGATTCTTTGATTATTTTGACCTTCCGAGCAAAGAGGCCGTGAAAGAGGTTTTCAAGGACATTGAGCTTTCTGATTCAGACAAAAGGAAGCGGCTTGGAGAGAAATCAGGGGATCAGAAGAAGATTGATGATGTTGCTGGAACAGGGTCAAATGAAGATGTGGAGGTCTAC
>JAPLZS010000212.1 GCA_026394915.1 Candidatus Woesearchaeota archaeon
TTGCTTATGTCAACTATGACTTTGTATCCTTTCTCCTCAAGAAGCGTCTTCCTTCTCGGAGATTTTGATGCAAGCACTATTTCCATTAGTATCACTTCAAATTGATTATTGAAAATTGCGCAAGGGTTTAAAACCCCGCACTTCAGTGCGCAATTTTCAAGATTAAAAACTCGCCTTTTAGTGCGAGGAGCGTAAAACCACGGGCTTTAGCCCGTGGATAGCGACGAACGGCGAGTTTTTATTATATCCCGATCATATTCACTTCACTTTTGGCATTGCATTTGCGAGCAGCTTTGTGACTTTTTCCACATTCTCTGCAAAGATCTTCAGCACTGCTTCCCATGTGACAGGCTCTTCATCAGTCTTCCAGCAGTCATAATCAGTCGACAGCTATTGACATATTGATTATATCAGCCCCCCATAGCCTGAACATCTTTGACTCTGCTCTTGTTGAGAACCTTGCACCTTCTATTGTTATGACTGTTCCTTTCTTGTGATGCTTGAGCTTCAATGCCTCTGCTGAGCTTATGAGTATGCTTCTAAGTTTCTCGTCAAATGGATCTGCCATAGGAGTATGGATTGGCTTGTGGGGCTCGAATTCCTCATAGAAACTGACTGGCCTTCTCCTTGTGAAATCAATGAACTGGTCTGGAAAAACAAGATCGCCTCTGCCAATCTCCTGCCTCAGGCTTCCAACAGCAGTTGTCGCGATTATGTGGGTGCAGCCTGCTTCCTTCAATGCCTGTATGTTTGCCCTGAAATTGACAAATGTAGGGGGAATTGTATGTTCCCTGCCATGCCTTGCAAGAAGAACTATGTCAACCCCTTTTATCTTTCCTGTCTTCAAAGGAGAAGAAGGCGGGCCATACTCTGTATTGGCCTCTACATCTTTTGCATTCTCAAAAATATCTGGATTATCCAGGCCTGAACCTCCTATTATGCCTATTTTTACCATTTTACCCCCAATTCTCCTGATTTCTGTCAACTTTATTTA
This sequence comes from Candidatus Woesearchaeota archaeon, assembly GCA_026394915.1. GTDB lineage: Archaea > Nanobdellota > Nanobdellia > Woesearchaeales > UBA12501 > WJJV01. The sequence goes on from JAPLZS010000212.1 coordinate 995, forward strand.
AATAGTTTTTGGAAAAAAGCGATGAACAAACGACGTCCTATGATGTTACTATTTTAGAATAGAAATATTTATATAAGCTGGAGGTAAATTAAGTTTATGGCTCAGAGGGGTGATGAGAACGGAGATTCTGGACTTAGCTATTTAGAGATTCTTGGATATGATGGGTCATTAAGTCATTATGCTGAAGAGAATAGGGGCGCACAGGTCAATATTGCCCATGCCACACTAGATGCCCTAAAAAAGTTAGAAGATGCGAATATTAAGAATTCTGATATAGGCAAGATGTACACAATGATTGTATTCTCGCTGCCTGAATCATGCTCAATCTCCGCAAAAAATTATATAATGTCTGAAAACAAAACAAGACGGGCAAAATTCCAGGAATACACCAGAGTTCTTTTATCATACACATTCTATTCTCTTGATCTCCATAGCGTGAATGTCGATGATATAACCGGCAACGCAGACAGATTTATAGGTGATGAAGAGGATTATCCAAAAGACAGCATAGAGAAATCGATCATACAGCTGATAAAAGCTTATGGCATTTCAGATGATACTTATGATATTATAGGGAGAGCAGTTACAAAAGGTGCCAGGGATTACAGCAATTTTAGGAGTAATCAGAACGCAGCGATAAGATTCAAGAGACTTAAGGAGTATACCTATATTAATAATGCACTCAAGAGCTGCATACCTGAAGATCCTGAACAGATGAAACAGTTCAGAGATGCTGCTTACGAAAGAGAGTTTACAGGGCTTGCAGGCAGGCTGCACAAGCTGATGGAAAAGAAAAGAAGGAAACAGTGAAGATATGGAATCAAGCAGCATAGATGATATGATAACAGATGCAGAACAAGTTTATGTCATTGACAGCAATGCGTTCATCAATGATCCTCGTATCATTGAGAACCTATTCCATGGCGATGAAACAATTGAGATATGTGTTGTACCAGATGTAGTCATTGATGAACTCGGGCACCAAGGGCATAAAGAAGGCAATCCGATCCTGCAAAGAAATGCCAACGAGACTCTTAGGTATCTTAACAAATTGAGAAAGAATGATACATTAGAGCCTTGCTTATATTCACCTATACCTAATAAGTATGTGTATCTTGTGGATACAAGAGAATATGCAGGAGATTCTCCTTCAAGCAAATATAGGGAAAATGAAGAAGATGACTTGATAACCAGTGTAGCGATTGGGATCAAAAATAAAACATCAAAAGTTGTGCTGGTAACTGATGATGTAAGGATGACTATGAGAGCAAGCAGACGCGGTCTTTCTAATGAACAGATCATGACATTGGATGAAGTTGACAAGTTCACTAATTCAGATTTGCTGTATAAAGGTTGGGTCAACCTTGAATATCTGAAGCAAAATGAGCAGGATATGATAAACATTTATCATTATCTTGATCCTGATATGATAAAAGAGAGAATAAATCGTGCGCCATTCCCTAATGAATATTTCTTCGCAAAAGGAGGATCGTTGATATTGAGATATGATGCAAAACAGAACAGGGTAGTGAGGATAAGCACTCAAAACCTATTCAGAGGGATATCAGGAAAGAATCCACAGCAGACTGCAGCAATAGATGCTATGATGAATACTAACATTGATGTGGTGCGTATAATAGGCATGCCTGGCTCTGGAAAAACTTATCTTGCCCTTGCAGCAGCCCTTAAATTCTGCACAGACAAAACCATTGAAAATAGAGTTTATTCTTCTATATTAGCAATAAAGCCCATAGTTGGAATAGGAAAAGGATTGGGATTTGAACCAGGCACCAGAGAAGAAAAGATGCAGACCTGGATGAGATCTTATTATGATGCGTTGCATTCGATATTCGAGACCTCTTCAAATATAATGGGAGAAGTTAAAGGCCTTGAAGACAAACATATCATAGAATATGAAGTCATGCATGAAATCCAAGGAAGAAATTTGCCAGGACGTTTCGGAATAATTGATGAAGGCCTCAAAGGTTGTTGCCATAGGAGACCCAACACAGATATATAATCCAAAAGTGACTTCTTACAACAATGGGCTTGTGAGTCTATCAGAAAACATGAAAACAAGCCAAAGGACAGCTACAATATACATGCCTCAGTGCGAGAGATGGGGATTACTGAACGAAATGATGAAATTGTGGCCTTAAAATAATGATGCATGATTATAGAAATTGTCAAAATATCTTCACAGTTTTGTCTTCACTGCCTTCTCGCTGAGTATCTCAGAATTCCCGCTCTTGTCCTCAATCGTTATCTTGCATGGCTCCTGGCCCCACATTATCCTTGTGATCTTCTTCAGGAGGTTCTTGGCCTTCTTCCTGTCCTCCTCGTCCTCTGCGCTGTCTCTTGCCTGCTCTATGACCTTCTTCACCCTGTTGAAGAGGCCTTCAACAGTCGTTATGTAGCCGTTTGATGTGGGCCCGCCTTCAATCGTTGTGATGTGGGGGATCTTTACTGTCGCCTCTCCTGACCTGATGAGCATTATCTTCATGTCATCCTCTTTGTCTATGTCCATTGTGATCTTGCATGGCTCATTTGTCTCTGAAAACTCGACATCTGCCTTGTGATACCTGCAGCTGGAGCATGTCATTGAGAATACATAGATAAGGATTTCTTTCTTGCCGAACGGAATATACCTGTCCATCTGCGCAGGGTGCATGTATTCTTGCGGCAGATCGGACATTCCTGTGCCTCAACTGTCTCTATCCTTTCCTTATTTGCTGTGTTTGAGTCACCCATAACATGCACTAATCAAAATAAATTTATAAATGTTATTGTTTCGAGAAATCAATCAGGACAAAAAAAGAAAAGATGGACAAAAACAGAATAAATGAAAAAGGAGCTGTTCAGAAATTGTCAGAATCGATCTCCTGCTTGATCTCTTTCTTCCTCTCCCTGAATATCTGCGCAAATGATGGGCATATGCATATCCAGTCATCGCCGAATCCTGCAATATCTCCCTCTATTGCATCAGTCGTCTTCTTGAGCTTGCTCACTGCCCTCTTCAGCTCAACAAGATCCTTGTCTTTCAGGGGCCTGATGTTGATGAGAGCTACAGTATAGCCCTCTCTCAATGAATCAAGTATGAATTTGACATCTGCGAAATCTTCAAGGACAAACGGCCTAACTGTTATCTTTGACTGGGGTCCTGCATCGCCGTCTGTAGCAAGCTCG
>JAPLZS010000064.1 GCA_026394915.1 Candidatus Woesearchaeota archaeon
CTGCTCAGAACTATTTCTATTCTGCCGTAAACTGCATAGAAGCAGTCTTTGCAGTAAAGCTCAAGGCCCATTCTTTCAGCCATGAGAACAGGATGAACAGGATAATGGAGAACAGGGCATTGTTCAGCAAGGAGATAGTTGAGCTGTATGAGATTGTTGACAGGGACCAGAGAAACAAGGTGACTTACAGAGGGGAGAATGGATCAAAATACCAGAACATAAAGAGACTTGCCAAGATCCTTATCGAGGCAGCATGAACAAATTTGATGAAGCGATATCTGCATTGAAGGGAGAATTGATTAAAGAGAAAAACGTTCTTGTTGTTTATCTGTATGGCAGCGTTGCAAGAGGGGATTTCTCAGAAAGGCATTCTGACATGGATCTTTTTATTGTACTGAATGGCAAGAATGTGACTGAAAGGATAAAAGAAAGGATGAACAGCAGGATCATGCCGATTGGATTGAGATACGGCGTAAGGATGCATCCAGAATATCAGGGAACAGATATAAAGAAACAAGACCAAAGCCTGATAGAGAAGATTATCGAAGAAGGAAAGATAATATACTCAGCAGGGATCTTCAATCTCTCTTATAAGCAGATTGGATTGAAGCAGTACATAATATATTCATATTCGCTGAAGAACATGAAAAACAGGTCATTGTTCTCAAAGGCGCTGCATGGAAGGAAGTCATGGTATTACAAAGGAAATGAGAAGGTTGTAAAGGAGTACAGAGGGATTGCAGACAAGGAAAGCATAATCCTGCTTGGCAAAGGCAATCTGATGATAGCAAAGGCCAGGCAGAAGGACATTGAAGGCCTTTTCAACAGGTTTGGAGTCGATTATACGATAGAAAGGATTGTTTACGGATGAAAAAAGATTTCTGAAGATATTAATAAGAATTTCTCTGATTATAACCAAGAGAATAAATTGCTGAACCAGCTAAATATACCTGAGAAGAAATTTGAAAACCAATTTGGAGCGCTGTTCCCACCGCCTACAACTGCTCCTGTAATCCCATTATTAGCTCCTGTTGGCGCATTTCCGCCTGCTGCTGGAGTAGTTGGTGCATTACCGCCTGTTACTGGCGGTGTTGGTGTCACTAGATGAGTTACTGCTGGCACTACAGTATTAGGGGGTGCGTATAAGATTCATCCGCCTCCTCCGCCGCCATAACCATAAGCATTTGTTGATTCTAACGACGCTAAAGGATCCTTGAAATTGACTGGGCCAATGATTAACAATGCGAGAATTACAGCAAATGTTATTCCTGTCCCCAATATTTTCTTTAACATATGGTTTTCGAATATTTGTTAGTTTATAAAGTTTTCGACTTTTTCGGAAATATTTCATGCTTATCCGATGGTAGAATAGTTTACTTATATGCAGTGATAAAAAAGGTAAGATTTATATACAACCTATAATGTGTATACATTTCAGGGGTTTGAAGGGTACTTATGGATGATTCGTCAGACACTACAATCAGGGTAAAGGTTGATGTCAAGAAACAGCTTGCAAGGCTGGATTTTGTGGGCAAAGAGCACAGCTATAATGACATAGTTCTTGAGTTAATTGAATCATATAATAAGACTAAAGGTGATTTATGAAGTTAGTCATAAATATACCCTGCTATGATGAGCAGGATACTCTGCCTTTAGTGTTGAAGGAGCTGCCGAAGAAGATTGAAGGGATCTCTGATATAGAAGTTTAGATTATTGATGATGGCTCTACTGACAGGACAGTTGAAGTCGCCTCTAAGTTCAAGGTTGACAGGATAATAAGGCACAAGAAGAATCTGGGGTTAGGCGTTGCTTTCAAACGAGGGATGGAAGCTGCGCTTGAATCTGGAGCAGACATCTTTGTCAATACTGACGCAGACAACCAGTATCCTTCAAGATACATCTCTCAGCTTGTAAAGCCTATTCTTGAGGGAAAGGCTGATATGGTTGTAGGAAACAGGATGCCGTGGAAAGTGAAGCATTTTTCTTTGTTCAAGAGGTGTTTCCAGTATTTCGGCAACATGATAACAAGGAGGATA
>JAPLZS010000169.1 GCA_026394915.1 Candidatus Woesearchaeota archaeon
GCCTTGACCAGGACCCGCATTTCAGGGTTGCAAGGGATGTGATGGCAAAGCTAGGATATTACAAGCCTGCAATAATGCACTGCAGGTTCTTGCCTGGGTTATTGGGGCCAGGAGGAAAGATGTCTGCTTCAGAGGCAGAGACTGCGATATTCACAACAGACTCTCCTGAAACTGTGAAAAAGAAGATAATGAGATATGCCTTCTCCGGCGGAAGAGACACTATAGAGGAGCACAGGAAAAAAGGAGGCAATCCTGACATTGATGTCAGCTACCAGTGGCTCACTTTCTTTGAAGAGGATGACAAGAAGCTCCAGAAGATACATGATGATTACAAGTCAGGCAAGATGCTCACAGGAGAATTAAAGCAGATCTTAATCGACAAGATCAATACTTTCCTGAAAGAGCACCAGAAAAAGAGAGAGAAGGCCAAGGCCCAGTTCGAGGATTTCTTGTATAAGATAGAATAAAAAATCCCTTCTAAAAATCAATTTAACTTATTCTACATAACTTAATAAACTATTATTTCTTCATTCAATTAATATGCGTAAACTCACTATAGAAGATGTTCAAAAAATAGCATTATTCAATAAAGGTAAATGTCTTTCTAAATCATATAAAAATAATGCTTCAAAATTGGAATTTGTTTGTAAAGAAGGGCATCGTTTTCTAAAGTCTTATGCTCATTTAAAATATCAATGGTGTCCTGTATGTTCTAAACATAAAAAGAAGACGATCGAAGATATGCACGAATTTGCAAAAAGCAGAGGGTTGCAATGTCTATCTGAGAAATATGTTAATAACAGAGGTAAACTTAAATGGAAATGTGAAGATGGGCACGAATGGAGTTCGCCTTATGATGGGCTTCAACAAGGAAAAGGATGCCCTATATGTGCGTTTGGTAAAAGTGAAAGAATATGTAGAGCTTATTTTGAAGAATTATTTAAAGAAAAGTTTCCAAAGTTTAAACCTGTTTGGTTGATAAACAGTAGGGGAAACAGGATGGAGTTAGACGGATATTGTAAGAACTTAAATATCGCTTTTGAATATCAGGGTATGCAACATTATAAATCTTTAAAAATATTTAATAGATGTAGAAACTTAGCAACTCAAAAATTAGATGATCAATTAAAGAAAAAGTTATTCAAGAAAAAAGGAGTATTGCTATAAAAGCAAAAGTTGATGCCGGTGCAGAATACATAGTAACGCAACTCTTTTATGACAACTCTGCTTATTTTAGATTTGTTGATGCATGTAAAAATGAAGGTATAAACATAAAACTGCCAAAAAACTTAGATTATACTTCTTTTGATATATACTCTCGTAAAGAAATAAAAAGAATGCAGGATATTGCTAAGTCTCATAGCGGAGAATGCTTATCAACTGCTTATATAGCATCTGATGTAAAACTTAAGTTTAGATGCCGGTTTGGGCATATCTGGGAAGCTATACCAGATAATATAATCCAAGATCATTGGTGCCCTAAATGTAATAAACCTGAGAAATTAAATATTGAATTATTCAAGGAAATTGCAAAATCAAGAGAAGGATTATGTTTGTCAAATACCTACATTGACAATCAAACAAAATTAAGATTTAGATGTAAAAAAGGTCACGAATGGGATGCTGCTCCTTCCAAAATTAAATCAAAACAATGGTGTCCTAAATGTGCAGGAAATATCAGATTTACATTAGATGATATCCAAAAATTTGCAGAATCTAAAGAATGGGATTGTTTATCAACCATTTATCAAAATAATCAAACAAAATTAACTTGGAGATGTAAATCTAAAGGGCATATATGGATTGAATCTTTAATTAATGTTATGTACAAAAAACAATGCCCCATATGTAAAAAAGAGAGTAAATAGTTGTTAATTCACTTCAATATGCTTTTTATCTTATCCTTCAATGCATCCTTCTGCATGAATCCCACAATCCTGTCAGCTTCCTTTCCTTTCTTTGTGAGGATCAGGCATGGTATGCCCTGGACTGTAAACTGGCCAGCAAGGTCATTCTCCTCATCCACATTCACCTTTGCAAAAGCGAGCTTTCCCTTGAAATCATCGCTCAGCTCATCAAACACAGGACCCATCATCCTGCATGGGCCGCACCATGGCGCCCAGAAATCTATTATGACAGGAATCTTTGAATCAGCAACCTCTTTCTTGAAATTAGACTTGTTTATCTCTTTTACTGCCATGACGCACCTCTGTACTAATATATCGAGTGCAATAAGTGATATATAATGTTTTTGTCAAAAAAGCAAAGATTTTTAAAAATAATGTGATATACGCTGATTATATCATATAATGATATAAGTTAAAAAAGAGGTGTAATATGGCAATATTTAGCAGGTTTCAGGCAGCGCCGCTGTCAAGCAGTTTCTTCCTTACGAGCATTCTTGGGATGTTGATAATATTATTCTATTGGGGCAGGATCAACAGCCCTACGTGGAGCTTCACATTCCTTGTGCTGTTCATTGCAATGTTCATATCTTCCATGATATCAATAAACAAGGCGCCGATTGACGCAGAGATCGAGATAGACCATCACGCAAGGAAAAGCAGGAGAAGATAAGCAGCGCATCTAAAAATAAAATAAAAAAGAAAAATAATAATCTCAGGCTTTTGCAGAATTATCCTGCATCTTCTCTGCATTGCTGAAGCTCTTCTTCGGATAGTATGCCTGGCGCGAAGGCTGGTTTGTCTTTGCTGTCATAAGATCAAACTTCTCCTTGCACCTGTTGTCCTTCCAGTACACCACATGCGATGCCCTTTTCCTGAACAATGTAAGGGCGATGTTAAGCACATCTGTCTGATACTCCACCAGGCCATGCTCTTCCATGAATTTCTTTGCGTCTTCAACACACTTGTTCATCAGGTCGATATTGTCTCTTCTTGCTTTCTGCTCCTCAATGAACTCCTCTTTTGGAGTCAGCGTTATCTCCTCCCATACAGGATAGCTGCTTCCTTCTATTGTCCTTGGGAATGACTTAAAATGCATTTTTGCACCTCCATTTTAATATTGGATGCAATTTAATCAGAATCCTTTAAGTGCCTTTGCAGGGAAAAACCGGAGATATTCCAGCCAAAGACAGAAGTATTGCGGAAAAAAAGGGAAAATCCAGAATATTTACGGAAAAATCCTGCTGCGTTTATAAACAAAAAAGAAATGAAATATCTCAGATTCCCTCCTTCTCCTCATGTATCGCAGAAGGAGTGTCTCCTCCATGCCATGTGAATCTTGGCTTTACCTTTATCGAATATAATCTTTCGTTTGTATCATCGAACATCAGCGCAGATCCTTTCACTCTTGGAAGATCATCAATCTGTGTGTTAAGGCCTTCCCTCATGTAGCTCTGCATGAGCATCCCCAATGCATCCACATCAAGCTTTGCGGTTATCCTATGGCTCAGGAATACATCTGCCTGCGTCATCACATCAGTGTGTATCTTTCCAGGCTGCTGTGTCGCAAATACTGCGCTTATCCCGGGCTGCCTTCCTTCCCTCAGCACTGTTATCAATGCATCAGATGCAGCTGTCTTGCCCTCTCTTGGAAGGAATTCATGCGCTTCATCTATGACAAGCCATACAAGAGGCATCCTCAGCTTTTCTTTCTTCTCCTCTTCGCTGAAATAATGTATCGCCTGATGGATTGAATCATACTCCTCTCCTTTCCTTTCTATCATCCTCTCGATGAATATCTTTTTTGAGATAAGGCCTATTATCAGCGCTTTTATCTTCCATCCGCCCGGCATTGTGGCATAACAGCTGACATCCAGCACAGTCACCTGTCCGCCTTTTGCAAGTTCCTTCATCGGAGTGCCTTCTTTCCTGAAAACTCCCCATGATTCTGTTCCAAGGAATCTGTTCTCAAGCGCATCCTTGACAGTCTGGTCTGATTTCTTGTCTGCCTTTATCTCTGCAATAATCTCCTTTATATCATAATCCCCTTTTTCTTTCCTGAGATCATAGACAATCCTCTCAAGAAGCACTCCAATAGGCTCATTCGGGGATATCTCAAATGTAAGCTGCCAGTCAGATGCATCAAGCTCAGAAGGCTTTACAGAGAATGGAAAATCAGAAGGGATTCCCTGTTCCTTGTATATTGAGTGATACATATATGGAGTATATATCTTTACATCAAGGCCCTTTGCCTTCAGCCCCCATTCTTCAAGCAGCCTTTCATCCTGCTTATTGGGATACTTCATTGTCCAGTATATCCCCATTGTATCAAGGAGTATGAAGCTTAAGTTCTGGCTTACATCAGTTGGAAGGTCTGCAAGACCCTCTGCAATGGCACCCATAGTGTATGACTTTCCGCCGC
>JAPLZS010000004.1:0-4099 GCA_026394915.1 Candidatus Woesearchaeota archaeon
GGGCAGATTTCAGATGAATCATGGAGTCATTATGCCAAAGGAATGGTAAGAACAAAGCCCCAACAAGAGATAACTGCTTTTTTAGCGGAGAACCATATTTCTTATATAGATCTCTATCCGGTTTTTTATGCCAAGCAGAAGCAAATTCCGCTTTACTTCAAGATAGATGGTCATTGGAATAAAGAAGGCCATGAAATTGCTGCAGAGGAAATATTTAAATATCTGAAGGACAATGAGAATAAAAAATAGATTTACCATATAAAATGTCAAAAAACAAATCCTTGTTAGGCGAGCTTTGGGACTTCCTCAAAGTCAGGAAAGCCTGGTGGCTGACTCCCATCATACTTATGCTTATACTTGTAGGAATACTGATAATATTTGGCCAAAGCAGCGCTGTATCTCCCTTTATCTATGCACTATTCTGAATGTTTGACAACCTTTAAAAACACCCTTTCTTTTGCAGCATCTATGGGGATTGACTATCAATTGTTCAGCCTAGTTAACCGGTTTGCAGGCCAGAATCAATATATTGACTATATTGCGGTCTTTCTTGCAGTGTACCTCATATTTGGCTTTGCAATATTGATATTGCTCAGGATAAACAACAAGAAGCTTCTGATAACTGCTGCATTATCTTCTCTTCTTGCATTTGAATCCAAACATCTCATTTCATTGTTTTATTTCAGGCCAAGGCCATTCATGGATCATACTGTAAACCTTATTGTAAATAGACTGAGTGATTCCTCGTTTCCAAGCAATCATGCTTCTGTGTCATTTGCAATTGCAACATCAATATTCTTCTATGACAGGAAGCTCGGCATAATAGCATTTGTGATGGCAGGTCTGATAGCAGTCTCAAGGGTATTTGTCGGCGTACATTATCCCTTTGATATCCTCATAGGGTCCATCATAGGCATCCTGTCTGCTTATCTTTCATACCATCTGGTAAAATATCTTTCAAAGAATAAGAAGATTAGAGCATCAAAATGGCCAAATTAGCTAAACCAAACAGGAAAAAAGAAAGTTTAAGCAGGAAAACAGAGAGCGAGATTCATATACTGCCAGATGACTTCATCTCAAAATTAGTTAAGTATCAAGTCATTATTTTCATCTCAATTGCATTGATTGCAGCAATAATCCTAAGGCTTTATGCGGCAGGCCTTCCAGTGACAGGCAGATGGGCTGCATCAAGCAATGCTCCTGACAAACAGGCTTTCTCGCAGCAGCTGAAAGATCTGTATAAGGATTCTAATGGAGATTATTATCTGCAGGGAACTGACTCCTACAAGTATCTTGGTAATGCAGAGAAGATAATCAATGGAGATAAGGCAGATTCTTTCCTACCCTATCTTGAAGCATACCCTTATAAGGTCATTAAACTATTTGACAGCAGCGCAACACTGATAAGAGTCGCATTCTGGCTTCCTTTTGTATTCTCCCTGTTTTGCGTTGTATTTATATTCTTCATTGCAAGAAAGCTGACAAACAACATAGGCGGATTCTTTGCATCATTCTTGCTGGCCATAAATCCCCAGTTTTTCACAGCAACACAGGCCGGATTTACAGACACAAATTTCCTTAATCTGTTCTTCATCCTTCTGATAACTTTCCTATTGTTTGAGGCAATACGCTCTTATGATTCCAGCAAAGCGAAGGTTAAATCAGCGATACTGTTTCTGTTGTTGATTCTTGCATTTTTGCTGTTCAAATTTACATGGACAGGCTATTATTCTATAATCTTCATATTAACCCTATTTATAACATCCTATTTTGCATACTACCTGCTGTACAAATCCTTAAAAACAGGATCAAAGAAGCACATCGCTTACCTTTTTGCGATAATCCTGTTTGTGATAATCATATTTTTTTATGCAAAATCAAACCAAAATATCCAGAATAACGTTGATCACATAAAAAGCAGGATAGGCCTTGTCGAGGACACTTCTTTGAAAGGGCCCATCTCCCTCACAACAGAGCTTTTCTCTGCGCAAAAGGCAGCTGAATTGAGGAACAAGGGAGAGAACGTGTTCACATACATATTCAACGGATACACTTACATTATACTGACCATATTATCGCTTGTCTTGCTGATAAAAGATAATATTGATATGAACAAGAATACAAAATATTCCTTTTTTGTATTGTTATTGTTTGCAGCGATGTTCTTTGCAGGATATAACTCAATAAGATTTCTTTCTTTCTTTGCACTACCTCTTTGTATAGTGATATCTTATGGCATGTTTAACGCATTCACAATAGCTTTCAAATATCTTCAAAATACCGGAGTGGTCAAATCAAGGAATATATCCTTTTTGATTGTCTTCATTGCATCTGTACTGTTGCTGGTCATTCCTGTCATCTCATCATTGTCTGAGAGGGCAGAAAGAACGCCATTGATGAATGACCTGATAGAGAGCGCAGGCAGCAGCATAGCCAAAGATTCTGCTCAGAATGCAATCATAAATAACTGGTGGGACAAAGGATACATGTATCATTATTATTCAAAGCGAAATGTCCTGATGGACAACGGCTTTGGAGGGGCATTTGATCCGAGGATGTACTGGTTCTCAAGGGCATTGCTATCCCGCAATGAGTCAGAGTCATTGAGCATATTTGCAATGCTGGACTGCGGCCAGTGGTCATTGGAACTTGGAAAATCGCTAGACAAAAGATTATGCAATCCTCCTGAATCATTCATCCTCATTGACAGTTCACTGTCTGCGAAGATTGACAATCTCATCTATTTCTCGCAATGGAACTACAGTGAGGACATGACATTTGAATATCCAAAACTGCCTGCAGTTTCATCTCCTTCTTCCTGCGCAATCAGCAAAGACCAGACCTCAATTAAATGCGGAGGAGAATTTGACATAAAGATAATAAATAATAAGCCAAAGCTTGTGTATCAGGGCACTGCTTTCCCTGTTGCAATTGTCGGAAAGGATTCAGTGGTTGAATCAGATGAAAAAGGGCCCTATTTATTGCTTGTCTATCCAACAGATTCTGCCTACAATGCAGTATTGATGAAATCCGAATTATTGGACTCTCTGTTTGTCAAGCTTTATTTCATGAAGGGAATGGGTCTTTCTCATTTCAAGAACTTATTTGACAAGTCAAATCCAGTAGAAGGAAGGATTGTTGTTTATAAGATAGATTGGGGTAATAACTCAACAGCGTAATTGTCTAAAGACTTTTATAAATTATAGAATCATCAACTTTATCCTTATAGAAATTCTTCACGTCAATAAGAACAGGCATTTTCATCTTTGATCTTATCTGCTTGATTCCTATTTTCTCAAATTCTTTGTTTGAATTGACAAGCACTATTGCATCAACCTCTTTTATGCTGTCAAAATCTAGGTTCTCTATTCCAAAAGAATCTTTTACAGTTCCTTTTTCCAGTAATGGATCATATCCAATCACTTCAGCGCCTTTTTCCTTCAAAATCTTCACAATGTCCTTTGCCTTGCTGTTCCTTATGTCAGGCACATTTTCCTTGAATGTGAGGCCCATCAAGAGCACTTTAGAGCCTTTTACAGCCTTTCCTGCTTCTTTAAGGCCTTCAATCACAAGATCTGCCACATGGCCTGCCATGCTGTCATTTATCTCCCTTCCTGCAAGTATTACCTTTGGGTCATAGCCTATCTTCTGTGCAAGGTATGTGAGATAATAGGGATCAACGCCAATGCAATGTCCTCCGACAAGGCCAGGATAATACTTATGAAAATTCCATTTTGTGCCTGCTGCATCAAGGACTTCTTTTGTATTAAGCCCTATCCTGCTGAAGATCAAAGAAAGCTCATTCATCAATGCAATGTTAAGGTCTCTCTGAATGTTCTCAATGACTTTTGCTGCCTCTGCTGTCTTTATGTTCTGAGCCTTGTACACTCCTGCCTTCACTATGCTTGAATAAACTTCTGCAATCTTGTCAAGGCTCTCTCTATCCATTCCTGACACTACTTTTATTACTTTCTCAATAGTGTGCTCCTTGTCTCCTGGATTTATCCTTTCTGGAGAATAGCCTATCTTCCAGTCTTTTCCGCACTTCAATCCAGAGGCCTTTTCTATGATTGGAACGCAGATATCCTCTGTTACTCCA
>JAPLZS010000004.1:4129-5490 GCA_026394915.1 Candidatus Woesearchaeota archaeon
TAAACTGTGCTCTCAAAGACGACTATGCTTCCTTTTCTCAGGTTCTGCCCTATTATCCTTGATGCTGATTCTACAAAGCTCAGGTCAGGCTCTTTATTGTCCTTGACAGGAGTTGGAACAGCAGCTATTATAAAATTAGCATTGGATATCTCTTTTGGATTGTCTGTGAACAGGATATTTGAATCTTTTATCTCTTTCTCTGACAATTCATTTGTCCTGTCAATATTCTTCTTCAATTCTTCAATCCTTTTCTTATTGAGATCAAATCCTATGACCTTGAACTGTTTTCCGAATGCAACTGCCAAGGGAAGACCGACATAACCTAAGCCTACAACACAGATTATTGTTTTATCACTATTTCCCATCTAGAAAACCCCCTTGAACCACTCCACAGTCCTTTTCAGGCCTTCATCAAAGCTGACTTCTCCTTTGTAGTCCAGAAGCTTCTTTGCTTTTGAGTTGTCTGCCTGGGTCTTCAGGACATCGCCTGCCCTTTCAGCAACATGCTTTGGCTTTACATTCTTTCCAAGCAGCCTGTTTATCTTCTCTGCAAGCTGACTGACGCTTATTGAATTGCCGTCTGCAAGATTGAACACCTGTCCAGCTGCATCATCTTTCTTTGCAGTGCATGCTTTGAGATTACCCTCAACGACATTTCCGACATAGGTGAAATCCCTGCTCTGAGAGCCGTCTCCGAAGATTATCGGCTGCTGGTTGTTTGAGATTGCTTTGATGAACAACGGGATCACAACTGCATACTGGCTGTTCGGGTCCTGCCTCGGGCCGAACACATTGAAGTATCTCAATGATACTGTCTCAAGCCCATAAAGCTTGTAATAGATCTTGAGGTAATATTCTCCTGTCAGCTTTGTAAGAGCATAAGGAGACCTTGGGTCTGGCATTGTTGTCTCTCTCTGCGGGAACTCCTTGACATCCCCATAGACCGAGGAAGAGGATGCAAACACGACTCTTTTAACATAACGGCTCTTTCAATGATGTGGGGACTGATCTTCTTGCTGCCTCGTGGAGTATGAAATCAACGCCTTTTGTTATCTTCTCAATGAGCTTCTTGTCTCTTATGTCTCCTTCATGGAACTCTATCCGGTCTATGAAGCTGGCCATGTTCTCTCTTTTGCTGTCAAAGAAATTATCAACCACAACAACTTCATGCCTCTGCCTTATAAGCCCCTCCACTATATGGCTTCCTATGAAGCCGGCTCCCCCTGTTACGAGATATTTTGACATACCCATGATGTTTGGCACACTTTTTATAAAGTTTATGCGGTTTTTGTATATAACTTTTTTATGTACTTTGTAAATCTTCCATTAGTTTACACCGCCCTCAATCGCACAAATATCTG
>JAPLZS010000004.1:5532-7472 GCA_026394915.1 Candidatus Woesearchaeota archaeon
GATTCAACTTTTGCAGAACTCTTTAAATTAAAAGAAGCATGACCTTTGCCATATCTTGATTTAACTCTATAGAGGCAAAGGCTAGGAAGAACTGTTCATAAAATCTTAGATTAAGATTAAAAAGTTAAATCAGCTTACATTGACTATCAGTGCGCTGTCTCCCATGCCTTCTATCCTGAATTTCAGCTCGCCTGACTGCTCTCTTACGCAGAAAGCATCTTCGCCATATGCAGAGCCTGGATATATCTCAAAAGTACTGACACTGAAAGAATCAATCTTTCCATTGCTGTTTCCCAGGAAAACATTGTTCGCAGACTCTGCAATATCCAGCGCCTGAGGGTATCTCTTCAAGAATTCTTTCACAGCATCATTTGAGCTGTCAAGATTGGATTTGACAAAGCACAATTCCTCATATCCGGAAGGTATCCTTATCCTGACAAAATCATTCTTGCCATAGGTTGTATCCTCTGTCAGTATGTTCTTGAGATCCACCTTGAATTTTGCTGTCTCTGTAACGCTTGTTGTTTCCATGAGCTTTCCTATTGCCTTATATCCAAAAAGAAGTATCATGGCAATTATCACAGCAGCCATCACATAGACAAATACCATATCAGGAATCTCTGCCCTTTTTGATGTCCTCTCCTGCCTCTTTTTCATGACTGAGGATATCCTGACTTTGTATATAAATATTTCTAAATATCCTGAATCTTATCCATCTTTCTAAATCTTTCCATTTGGCCTGTTCTTCATGAAATCATACAATTCTTTCTTTGATGAATCCTGATCCTCATCTTTTGCCCTGTACTCAAGCTTTGTCTCTGGCTTTATCGCATTGAAGCTCTTTTTTTTCATCTCAGGCATTTTCCTTGACCTTGCGAGCGTCTTCATGACCTCATACTGTATTGCCATGGTCAGTCTGCCTACAACTGCACCTATCACGAACATACAAAATCCGAAAAATATTGTGTAATTCTGCATCTTGTAAAAATATCATCTCTTGTCCCCCTGATTGCTGTATGATAATGCCTCTTATGTATAAACCAAACCCAAATACAAGCTATATACTAATTACAAATAGAATTTATATTCTACTTGTATATAGATTGTATATCAGTCAAATCAAAAACAAATATTTATAAATAGACCCTATTTACTACCTACTTAGTATGGACATAAGAAGAGTACAGAAGACAGGGGACATGAATTACCTATATCTTCCCACTTCATGGTGCAAGGAATACAGCATCTCTGCAGGCTCAAGCGTAAGCCTGTCAAAAGGGGTGGGCGGAAGCCTCATAGTTACGCCAAGCATCACAAAGCAGAAGCCGAGCCATGTCGATCTCCAGGTTTCTGAGAGCAATCTTGATGTGATAAACAAGATACTCATGGCTTGCTACATAAACCCGACTGATTCTTTCAGGATAAACCTTGACAAGGCCCTTGATTACAGGGAGCTCCTTAACCAGAAAAG
Organism: Candidatus Woesearchaeota archaeon; assembly: GCA_026394915.1. Taxonomy (GTDB): domain Archaea; phylum Nanobdellota; class Nanobdellia; order Woesearchaeales; family UBA12501; genus WJJV01. The sequence continues at coordinate 7,004 of JAPLZS010000004.1, forward strand.
GCTTGTGAGCGTTGAGCTTGTAGAAGTTGAGAACAACGGCAAGACAATAAAATGCGAATCAACAGTCACAACAAGCGATCCAGACATGCTGCTGAGAACGATGGTGAGCAAGATAAAGAACATGCTTGTGGTGTTTGCAGATGATCCTAACAAAGAATTGATACAGAAATACGAGGAGGAGATTGACAGGAACAGGATAATGATAGACAAGGCAGTCATAAGCTCTATGATGAACAAGAGGGAGTCAAAGCTCAGGACAGTCGATCTTTTCTACATCGCCCTTATCGCAAAAGACATAGAAAGGCTGGCAGACCATATAATAGTGATAGATGAAAAAGAGAAACAATTCCTCACTGATGTCCTTGATGTTGTCAAATCACTGAAAGAGACAATAGACCTGGCAACAGATCCAAAGACAAAGCTGGATTATCATTCAGCGATAAAGTTCTCGGCAAAAGCGATCAAGCTC
>JAPLZS010000068.1:0-691 GCA_026394915.1 Candidatus Woesearchaeota archaeon
GAGGATTTCTCAGTCACATCAGCTCTTGCGCTCCAGCAGAGATTCAGCTCAATCATGGGATCTCTCACATTATTCCTTGGATTGCTTGCTGCTGTGTCATTGCTTGTCGGAAGCATAGGGGTTGCAAACACAATGTTCACATCTGTGCTTGAGAAGACAAAGGATATAGGCGTGATGAAAGCAATAGGATCAAGGAACATGGATATACTCATGATTTTTCTTTTCAATTCAGGCATGCTTGGATTGGTGGGCGGCATCCTGGGCATCATAGGCGGAGTGAGCATCTCTTATCTGCTTCCTATGTTCGGCATCAATCTTGGTTTCGGGCCCAGAGGGGGCGGAATAACTACGGTGATCAGCCCCAGTCTGCTGATATTCACTCTCATCTTCTCAATCCTCATAGGGATGGCTTCAGGCGTGATACCTGCATACAAAGCTTCTAAGATGAAGCCAGTTGACGCTTTAAGATCTGAGTGAAGCGAAGATCTTAAAGGCAAGAAACATCAGTGACAGATGTTGAGGTCCGAATAAAGTGAGGACCTCAAAGGCGAGGAACGATCGAAGCGAGTGACAGGACTTTGAGGTCTGAGTGAAACAAAGGCATCAAAGAGGTTAAAAATGACAAGATTAAGCGAGTGGAGGAAAGAGATATGGAGCCACAAGCATCTTATACTTCTTTCATTGATCTTTC
>JAPLZS010000068.1:755-2991 GCA_026394915.1 Candidatus Woesearchaeota archaeon
CTCAAAGACGCCTGGGGTTGTGGCTCCAGACATCATACTGGACCATACCCCCACATTTGACCTGGATATCATATTCATTTATGGGTTCATCCTGATAGTGGCGCTCATCTTCATCTATCCGTTGTTCTTCAGGATTAAGGAACTTCACAGGGTAATAAGCCAGTTCAGCCTGCTTGTCATGGTCCGCGCAGCCTTCACCACCCTAACGCACCTACAGATACCATCAAGCGCGCTTGTCTTCACTGTCCCGCGCATAATCTCCTTCATAACATTCCAGAATGACCTTTTCTTCTCTGGCCACACTGCAGTCGCTTTCCTCGGCTTCCTGCTGTTCAAGACGCAAAAGATAAGATATTTCTTCCTCGCAGCATCAATAATGATGGGTGTTGTTGTGCTGCTGATGCATGTGCATTACACCATTGATGTGCTGAGCGCATTCTTCATAACATACGGCACTTTCAAGATAGGCGAGCATATCTTCAGGAGAATGAATCATTATTAGGCGGCCATCTGGCGAAGAAATCATGTCTCAGATTGATTATGTGGATCAGATATTCTCAATGCAGATTAATCATCTTTCTTGCAAACTCCATAAAGTCATCTCTTTCTTTCCTGCCTGCTTCTAGAGTCAAAAGATTGAAATATACTCCAAATTTCTGAGAGATAGAATTTGACCATGATACAGGATAATCTGCATTCATCTCAAGCGGCATTCTTCTGTTTCCAGAGCCATAATATGCTATGTTGATTATTTGAGTCTTATCACTGGTTATGCGGCCGTGCGCTTCTTTGCATGTGAAACAAGAAACTCCTTTCTCAGGTGTTCTCTGAAGAATATCCAATGGAGGCGCGATAAGGCCGATTCCTTTCAAATCATAATATCCTTCCAGGTTCTTTTCCAGCTCTGCAAGAACTTCTTGCGCAGGAAAATTGCCTCTGCCTACTGCAAATACTCCTGTCCTGTTTCGCATGGCATACAACACCATGCTTTCAAGTTCCACTTGTTCTTGCCTTATTATCCCCATTATGCTATCCCCATATGCTTCTGATCTCATTTTATGATAAAAAATTACCAATATATAAACCTTTCGTTTCTTAACTACTATATAGTAATAAAGAATAATATCCAATAATAACCTCTAGAAAAAAGATTGATGATTGATCAAATGGCAACCTAAAAAGATAAGATGAATGATATATCAGTGGATCAAGACAGCGCTTATTGCACCTTCCTGGCCAGGCCTTGAAGTCACTCTCGCCCTGCCTTTGTCTGTCTCCATTATCGTCCCTTTTGTGATTATGTTTCTCCTGACATAGTGCCTGTTTGCCGGATTCTCCACAATGTTCAGGATCTTTGCCTTGTGGAACTTCTTTGATTTTGGGTCAAAGACATTTGCAGTGTTTATGCTGAGAAGCCTGCTCTTGCTCCCTCCGCCCTTCTGCCTGATAACCCTTACCTTCTTATCGCTGAGCAAGGTCATTGTAGGAAGGCTTCCTCTCTGGATGTAGGAAGGCTTCCTCTCTGGACAAGCCTCTTCCTGGAGCGTGATTTCATCCTTGCTCCTGTACTTGTCCTCTTTGATCTTCCGTGGATTATTACCATGCAAATCAAGAAAAAGCAGGGCATTTAAAAGGTTTACGGTCAGCAGGGCTCTGTCCTAAATCTCGCTTTGCTCGGGTTAGCATCGGCTCAGCTCTGGATTGTTTAATCAAAGGGTCTGCGTCCCCGTAAGGGACAACCCCCCGCAACGACCTTGATAATGATATGGATTGAGCTTCGCGTATTGATGCTAACCTGCATTTAGGACAGAGCCGGTCAGCAGGTTCTGCAAGGCTGCATGAGGAATCTCCCTGGGAAAAGCCTGTTCTCAATTTAATCCAAAAATTTATAAATGAACTGTTTTTCCATATATCTATTTGATTATTTTTTGAGGGGTGTAAAACATGGAAGCATCAAGACCATTGGACGCATTGAACGATGCGCGAAATAAGCGAGTGATAGTGGAGTTGAAGAACAACAAGCAGTATATCGGGAAGCTGAAGGCGTTTGATATTCACATAAATGTGGTGCTTGAAGACGCAGAGGAAAGGGCCAATAATGAGGTCCTAAGGAAGATGGGCGTTGTTTTCCTCAGAGGAGACACAATAACCATAATCTCGCCTCAGCAGTGAGCAGGCATGACAGCAGCACACGGCGCGTAATAATCCAGGAAAATATTTGCAAGGCTGATATAAA
>JAPLZS010000111.1 GCA_026394915.1 Candidatus Woesearchaeota archaeon
ATAGGTACTGCAGACAGGTTGGTGTTGGAAAATTAAGATAAAATATTTCTTTACCCTTTATTCAGAGCGATTATCTTACAGTCATTGTTTGTTGGCCACGGAGTGCCATATTTCCTAATCCTTTCGAACTGAGGAGGCAGGCAATCAGATATACCATACATGCTGGCCATCTGCTCTCCATTGATTACATCCATCTGCAATTTTTTCAGGTCTTCTGTGAGATATTTTACTCTGTCAGGATGTAGGACTGCTGCTTTTGCCGCAGTATCAATCTCTATGGTGTTTGTACGCATGTAAACGCGCCTCTTGACCCTTTCTGATGTTGAATCAACTGCATGCATTATGCCCCTCAAGGCATTGATCTTGTCTTCTCCTTTATAATCTTTAAGGACATTTTTTATATAGATATCATAAACATCTGCAAACACCCTCTTATGCTCATGAGACAATGATTTTGCCTCACTGATCATTGCATCGACTTTCTTATCTATTGTAGATTCTGTGTTTTCAGGAATCATTTCATCTCGTCTTGCTGCTGCTTCTTTCATTTTCTCGCCCCTCTGTTGCGGTTATTATTGTCTGAGTCGGGTTTATGATCAGCTAAAACTTTATCCAATGTGTTATTGCCAATTATTTTATGCGCTTCTCTTGCTCTGCATAATGCGTCAGGTATTTTCTCCTGTGTCAGCTGTTCTTGCCCCATATACCTTATGAAATAAGGCAAGATTCCTGGCTCCTCCCTGCTTATCCTGACACACTCCTTCATCTCTTCTTCTGTAAGATAAGCTCTTGATTGCCCTAATTTTTTTTCTCTTCTGATAGATGTTCCTGCACCTTCAAGCAATGCTACAAGCGCGCCTTCTGAATCTCCGTTAAGCCCCTGCAATAGGCCTAGAGTTGTCTTCAAATACCCCCCATACAACAAACCTCTTGTTCCTGGCGGAAGATCAAGCTTTTTTATCTTCTTCTCTTCTACCTGTGCAAAGTATTGGTTCATCAGTATTATATTCTGTATTGCTTCGCTTGTCATGTTTATACCTCCATATCTTCAATCCATATTCTAACCAGATCCACAAGCCTAGAACTTAACCAAGAAGAATCATTGAAAGCTTCTCACTCAGCTAAGGCTAAGCAAGGCCTTCTTACCAAAAGAAGTAATAGAATCTGGTCTGATGACTAGCAGAATTGCCTGGATTGCATATGTTCGAATCTGCCAGTGTTTTCATAATCATCCTGTAATATATATCTTATATATAAATCTTTTCACTGGCCACTGGACAGGAGTGCAGAAAAAGTATTTAAACGACGCCATTTTATTTTAAGCTATGTTAAAAGATTTTAAGCCAAGGCTTTACCAGGAGACAATACTCAATACATGCAATAATGGCAATACGCTTGTTGTGCTGCCTACTGGCATGGGAAAGACAGGTGTTGCATTGATGCTTGCCAGCCAGAGGCTTGCAAACTTCCCAAAGTCAAAGATAATGTTCCTTGCTCCGACAAGGCCATTGGTCGAGCAGCACATGGCGACTTTCATGAAGCATAGCGACATAAAGCAGGAAGATATGGCTGTCTTCACAGGATTTGTGAGCCCTGAAAAAAGGGCAGAGCTCTGGAAAGGCGCAAGGATAGTCTTCACAACGCCGCAGGGATTGGAGAATGATATAATCTCAGACAGGATAAGCCTTGAGGATGTTTCCCTGATGATATTTGACGAGGCCCACAGGGCAGTCGGCGATTATGCATACAATTTCATAGCAAAGCGGTACAACAAGAAAGCAAGATATCCAAAGATACTTGGATTGACTGCAAGCCCTGGCTCTGATGAAGAGGCAATAAAAGAGGTTTGCTCAAACCTTTTCATAGACAATGTTGAGATAAGGTCAGAAGATGATCCTGATGGAAAACCCTACATCCAGGATGTTGACATTGAATGGGTAAAGGTGGAGCTTCCTGAGTCATTCAGGGTGATACAGAGATTCCTTGCAGACTGTTATTCATCAAAGATAAAGGAGATAAGAAGCTTGGGATACCTGGATCATGAGAAATCAAGGTTCATAGGAAAGACTGGGCTTCTTGAGCTGCAGGGAAAATTGCATTCAGAGATATCAAAAGGCAACAAGGATTTCAACATACTCAAATCAGTCTCTTTGGCAGCAGAGGCGATGAAAGTCCAGCATGCTTTGGAGCTATTGGAGACGCAGGGTATCACTCCATTATCCATCTATCTTG
>JAPLZS010000198.1 GCA_026394915.1 Candidatus Woesearchaeota archaeon
ACACAATTCGTATTATATGCCTCGGAGCCTCTACGACGGATCAGCCCATACAGGCAACGGAGGATATTTGGTCGGCAATTTTAGAAAAGGAACTCAATAACGAATTGAGTTCCTCGGGAATTCGAATAGAAGTTGCAGCTAAAGGGGTTGGTGGCAGTACTGCTACCGATACGCTTTTGTGGGCTCAAAACAATGTTCTGAATTTTGAACCTGATATAGTTGTTCTCTTGCTGGGAATTAATGATTTGTGCTGCTGGCGTGGTGGACCTGATTACACCTATACGACCCTCGCGAATAGTCTTGAAAACAAAAACAATGGGACAAAGGAGGAAAAAATTATGCAACCAACAATGAGCCATCAGGTAATGGGGTATGACCGGGCAATAACGATGTTCAGCCCGGACGGAAGACTTCTTCAGGTAGAGTACGCTAAAAAAACAGTCAAGCAGGGATCAACTGCAATAGGCATGGTCTGCAAGGATGGAGTAATCCTTGTCACAGACAAGAGGATAGTTGACCCATTAATAGTGTCAGACAGCGTTGAGAAGATATCGAAGATAGATGATCATATGGGCGCAACAGCAGCAGGAATACTTTCAGACGCAAGAGTCCTGATAGAAAGGGCTCAGCTGAAGGCGCAGCAGCATCAGGTGACTTATGACAGCCCTGTTGATGTGCTTAGCGTCGTAAAGGACATATGCGATGTAAAGCAGGTATGCACACAGTCAGCTGGATTGAGGCCATTCGGAGTCTCCCTGCTCATCATAGGAATAGACTCAAGCGGAGCATCACTTTATGAGACAGATCCTACAGGCATATTCTTCAGGTATAATGCTGCAGTGATAGGCGAAGGAGAGACTGAGATCGAGGAAGACCTGCAGAAAAGTTATTCCGCAAGCATAAGCGTTGAAGACGGCCTCAAGCTCTGCATCAAGGCAATGGTCAAGGTTCTTGATGAGAATTTCTGTGTCGAAAGGCTGGACTGCGCCATGATAAAGAATGATGACAAGAGATTCCTGAGGGTTGACAAACAGAAGATTGACAGGATATTCAAGGAAGTCAAGAAGAAGTGACTGCAAGAAGGAGTGAATGGCATGAATCATAATGCAATAGAGGGATCAAAATGAGCATAAAAGGGAAACAGACAATGGATCATGAAAGGGTGTCCTTTAATCTTGCAAAGTTCAAGAAGAACGGCATAATGTTCGAGGTCGCGATAAATCCCGATCTTGCCATTGACTTCAAGAATGGAAAGAGCATAGACCTCAAGGAAGTGATAAGGAGCGAGAAGATATTCACTGACGTGAAGAAAGGAGTGTTCTCTCAGGAGCATGATCTCAAAGAGGTTTTTGGCACAACAGACATCCTTGCGATCGCAAAGATAATACTCATGGAAGGAGAGATCCAGCTCACAGAAGAGTACAGGGAGAAACAGAGAGAGGAGAAAAAGAAGAAGATAGTCTACCTGATACACAGGAACGGAGTGGATCCAAGGACAAACCTGCCTAATCCTGTACAGAGGATAGAGAATGCAATGGAACAGGCAAAGGTCGGAATAGACATGTACAAGAGCGCAGAAGAGCAGGTTGATGAGATAATAAAGAAACTGAGGCCTATACTTCCGATAAGCACAGAGAAGAAGAGAGTTCACATAAAATTCCCTTCTGAATATGCTGGAAAAGCATATTCAATAATATCCGGCTTCGGAAAGCCCGATAAGGAGCAGTGGAAGAATGATGGTTCTTTTGAATGTGAGATAGAGATACCCGCTGGGATAGAGCCTGATCTGTATGAGAAGCTCAACAGCGCGACAAAAGGAAATATCCAGACAAAAATAGTGAAGTGATAAACATGGGAGAAATGATGGTAAAAGACAAAGATGTTGTTGTTCCTGGCGAAGTTCTCGCAACAGGGATGGATTACCTCCCTTCATTCGGGACATACAGGCTTGGGGATGACATAAGGGCATCCAAATTAGGCCTTGTGAAGACCGAGGGAAAGGTAGTGAAGATTATACCTCTTTCAGGAAGATACCTTCCGAAGAGAGGGGACACGCTGGTCGCAGAAGTCATTGATGTATTGATGAGCGGATGGCTGCTGAATTTCAATTCAGCATACTCAGCAATGCTCAGCATGAAAGAGGCGACAGCAAGGTTCATAACAAAGGGATCAGATCTTACAAGGATATTCGCAATAGGCGACTATGTGACATGCCAGATAATAAATGTCACGTCGCAGAAGCTTGTTGATGTGTCTATGAGGGGGCCTGGCCTGAGGAAGCTTGACGGCGGAAGGGTCATAGAGGTCAATACAAACAAGGTTCCGAGGATAATCGGGAAAGAAGGATCAATGATATCAATGATAAAGAACGCGACAGCATGCAGGATAACTGTGGGCCAGAACGGATTCTTATGGCTGCAGGGAGAGCCTGAGCTTGAGAATGTTGCTATACTGGCAATAAGGAAGATAGAGCAGGAAGCTCACACTGACGGGCTCACTGAGAGGATCAAGGAATTCCTCGAGAAGAATCTCAAGGGGATGAAGATACCTGAGAGAAAGGATATCAAGGAAGAGGAGAACGGCGGCGGAGGCAGCGGCGGCTACAGGAGAGAATACAGCAATGAAGGAGGCCACGGCGGAGGATTCTCCGGAAGATACGGAGGAAGCCATGGCAGCAACAGCTATAACAATAATTCCAACAGCAACAGCCCTAACAGCAATACAAGCTTCAGCAGCTATCATAACAACGGCCCTAATCCAAACAACAATAATAGCGGCAATAACAACAGCAATAATAATGACAGCAAGGATGAGTGGTAAAAATGGCGTACACAAAACGAATTGATGGAAGGAAATCATTTGATGAGCTCAGGCCTATAAGCGCAAAGGCAGGGATAATCTCAAGAGCCCATGGCTCTGCGATGTTCCAGATAGGCAAGACAATAGCCTATGCTGCTGTGTACGGCCCAAGAGAGCTGCATCCCAAGTTCAAGCAGGATCCTAAGAAAGGGCTGTTGAGATGCAATTATAATATGATGCCGTTCTCAGGTTCAGGCGACAGGGTAAGGCCCGGCGCAAACAGGAGAGCAAAAGAGATATCAATGGTCACAGAAAAGGCATTATTGCCGGTGATCGACTTAAGCCAGTTTCCTAATGCAGTTGTTGATGTGTTCATTGAACTGCCTCAGACAGATGCAGGCTCAAGGTGCGCAGGAATATGCGCAG
>JAPLZS010000015.1 GCA_026394915.1 Candidatus Woesearchaeota archaeon
AACACGGATCTTGCCTGATTGCTTATCTGATGCCTCTTTCGTTGCCTTTAAATCTGCCTGTGAATCACGGATTGAATCTTTATAATAGTCCCTTATCTTGTCAAATATTTCTTGTCTTGAGATTCTTTTGGCCATTGTCTAGGTAATCAGCGAAACATCGCTTGCGCATCATTTGTCAAGCAGGGGGACCAGCATGTATTTTTTCAGCTCTTCGCGATCCATAGTAGGAACCTGGTCTTCAAGGGATTTTCCCCTCACTTTAGGATATGCCTTGAGCTCCTTGTCGATTACAACCTCAATTATCACAGGTCTAGTCTCCTTCTTTGCCTTTGCTATGCACTCTTCAATCTCAGAATTCTTCCCGATGAGGATATGCGCAAGGCCATATGCCTCTGCAAGCTTCTTTATGTCCGGGCAGCTGTATCCTATCTCAGTCGTAGGGTGCCTTCCTTCAAAGTTCTCCTGCTGGAAAACTCTCATGAGGCCAAGCACGCCATTGTTGAACACTACAATCTTAAGAGGGATCTTGTATTCCATGATGGTCTGCAGCTCAGGTATGCTCATCTGGAATCCGCCGTCCCCGCATATTGCGATGACTGTCCTCTTCGGATTGGCAAAGTAGGCACCTATTGCAGCTGGAATTGAGAACTGCATTGATCCAAGTCCGCCTGATGTCAGGAATCTTTGGTTCTTCCTGATGACAAGCGCCTGCGCGCTCCACATCTGGTTGTTGCCTACATCAGTCGTAAAGATCTCGTCATCATGGAAAGCATCTGAAAGCTTTGCAAGGAATATCTTTGGATTTACATCAGCGTCAATGATATACTTCAGCTCTTTTTTCATTAGGCTGATATGATTCATCCAGTCATCATATGCTCCTTCCTTTGCAGGTTTTGCGTGACGCAGCACAGCATCAAAGAAATTCTTCAGGTCGCAGTTTATCGAGATGTCTGATTTCACTGTGTTGTTGAGCTCTGTCTTGTCTATCTCTACATGTATCTTCTTTGCAGCCCTTGCAAATGTGGCCGGACTTGCTGTCTGCCTGCTGTCAAGCCTTGTTCCAAGCGCTATTATCAGGTCAGAGTTCTGCATTGTAAGGTTAGCGTACCTGTCCCCGTATGTGCCGATGAATCCGACATAAAGAGGATCATCATTAGGGAATGAATCCTTGCCCAGAAGCGATGACACGACAGGGATATGGAAATTGTGGGCAAACTTATAGAGCTGTTCAGTTGTCTTTGATGCCCTTATGCCTCCGCCTATGATTATGACAGGCCTCTTTGATGCCTGGATTGCGCTGATGACTGAATGGATGTCTTCATCCTTCGGCATATCTGTCTTTTTCTCAGGAGGAGCTATTGAAAGCTCATCCTCGCTGATGTCCTCTTTCTGGAAATCCATTGGAAAGTCTGCAAGCACAGAACCAGGACGCCCGGATACGCATTCGCTCATGGCTTCCCTCAGCATGATTGGTATGTCCTGTTTTTTCCGCGCAACAGCAGCATATTTTGTGATTGGCTTGACTATGCTCACTATGTCTGTCTCCTGATAGCCGAGCTGCCTGACCGGCTTATCATACTTGTAGCTTCCGCTGACTACCTGGCCAGTGAGATAGAAGACAGGCGCTGAATCAAAATAGGCGTTTGCGATCCCTGTCACAAGGTTGGTTGCCCCTGGTCCGCTCATTGTGAGCGCAAGACCCATCTTTTCTGATGCCCTTGCATATCCCTCTGCTGCAAATGCTGCATTCTGCTCATGCCTCATGACTACAAGCCCCATGCATTTTGTGCGATATATCGCGTCTATCAGAAAGGCATTTGTCCCGCCAGCAAACGTGAATACAGAATGCATGCCTCCATATTTGCATAAATAGCTTGTGATAAATTCTGTTGCTTTCATATTAAACACCCCAAAATGTTATTTTCTTATGATTTACACTATCAGTTATGCCTATTTGATATATAACCAACATATATGATTATAACTTATTGCATGATCTTCCCACAAATCATTTCTATCTGCGTTTATATATCACCCATTTAAATAATTTACTGTAAGAACTATGAAAGATCAGCATCAGTCTGCTGAAAGGCCTGACCTATTGCAGTCATACCATCTGTAAAGCTCTTTTAACGCAACTTTCATGTCAGTATACTCTATCTTGACCTCTGATGAAAGCCTCTGGATATTGCATGAATATTCATTCCCAAGCCCTTCTTCCTTTACAGTTATCCTGTTGCTGCTCCCTGAGATCCTGTTTATCTCCTTTGCTATTGAAAGAAGGTCTGTCTTTTTCCCTGATCCGACATTATAAGACCTGTGTTTTGGCTCATGGGTTATGAAATGATCAATTATCTTCGCAAGGTCAACAACATAAAGATAGTCAAAGAGAACATTCTTGTTCATCGATATGGGCTCTCCAAGCACAGATTTTATGATTGCGCTGGAAATGAACCTGCTCTTGTCCTCATATTTTCCAAACACGCCGAAAAGCTTGAGGCTGACCATATTGCCCCTGTTGCAGGTATTGCCTCTGGATTCTTCAATGTATTTTGAGCAGACATATTTGTATACGCCATAGGGGTCTTTTGGGATCCTCCTGTCAAAATCGCTCTCTTTTACCTCAGACAGTGCCTTGGACTTGTCATACTCTGCTCCTGAACCGAGGAATATCATCCTCTTATAGTATCTGCTGCATCTGGCCAGATTGAAGAAGCATCTCAGGTTTGATTCAAGGAAAGCAGGATTATTAAGCTCATGCCTCTTTGAGCCTGATGCAGCGCAGTGTATCACGATGTCAGGCCTGTTCTTTTTCAGGAATTCCTCGACCTTCTCTGAATCTGCTAGCTCAAGATCCTTGTGAGAAGGCTGCAGCAGCCCATAATCAGGATGATTTTCGCATAGAAACTCGCATATGTTCTTTCCGATGAAACCATTTGCGCCTGTTATCAGGATTTTCATTTTATAATCCATTCCATATTTTAGTTCTATGATTTAATTTATATTTTTATATGATAATTTTGTTTTATCGGGTCTTTAT
>JAPLZS010000018.1:0-2818 GCA_026394915.1 Candidatus Woesearchaeota archaeon
AGTTTATGAAATAGGGTGGAGCGACAGAATAATGCAGTTGCTCATTCTGCCTTAAAGGCCTTTTCAGCAGAGCCTGTTTTTTATCATCCTCATAGAGATCATTGAAGAACTCAGATAGGACGTTTTCCAATTCCTCGCTTTTCAGAAGCTCATGCCTCAAATCAAGATTTTTCAATAGCTGTTTGCAGACATCAACCTGTATGTTCAGACCTATCTTTTGGTCTTCTGGAACAACAAGATAAAAAGACCTGTTCATGAGACTGTTCTTTGAAATTGTCTCATTGAGATGCTTCTTGTAACCCTCAAACAATTTCGTATAATTCTCATTGCCTGTCTTTGTCTCGACATCAGAGACCCTTTTCTCAAGCTCGTTCATGTAAATGTCAAAGTTTATGGTGTCTGTTGCCACGACAATCTGCACAAAAAAATCAAGGCTGTTGAGGAATTTCTGGAAAGAGCTGATTATGAGTTCCTTCTCTTTCTGGTTCTTTATTGCGAAGTTTATGGGTTCAACCATTATTATCGAGAGCTTTTTGTCATAAAGCTCGACAACAGAGCCGTTGATTTCCTTGAGATTAAGCCATTGCTTCATCTTTACGTCCATCAGATGATATTCCCTGTTGAACAGCCATCTAATGTAGTCAATGGCAAGAGCAGGAATCTTTGTGAAGATGAAAACAGCGCAGATTGAGGAAGGTATCAAGGCAAGAGCTACCCTTGTGTAGATGTCAAAGGGTGTCTTGAACAATATAGCTAAAGCTATTGGGCCGAAAATCAGAACATAAATCAACTGCCTGAAAGTCAGACCGAAGATTATCTTTTCTTCATACGCAATTTGTTGTGGAATCTCATAAGTCATTATCAGGCAAGATATTTTCCTACTTTTACAGCAGTCTTTATGCTCTCTGAACTCATCACAGCATTGGCTGCTTTCAGCATGGCAAAGATTATCAGGAAAATCATGAACAGGTTGATGCAGAGGAACGCTGCTGTCATTATCACAATCTTGAAATTCTCAAAGACAGGAATGCTCATTAGGGCAGATGAGGCAAAAAGTATCACTGCATCAAAGAAAGGCACAAACATGACGACTGCAAGGACATTCAAGACCATCTTCCCATAGCCCTGCAATGGTGGAACAAAATAGCAGAAAACTCCAATAGGGCAAAAAACAACACCCACAGCAACAAGAAGATACCTCAATGCAAGGAAGATTATAGCAATTATAATCACAATAAGATAGCTCATCCCCAGAAAGAATTGCAACCCTACATTCACTATATTGTCTGCTGTCAATAAGAAGAAATTGGGGTTTATTATGTCCATGACCCCTGCTGAGAGCAAGGCAGAAAGCTCTATTACAAAACCATATAATATATAGCTGGCCTGCACGAACAAGACCATCATTATGATGTTCTTGAGCCATGACTTTGCATTCTCCCTCTTTGCAGAGTCATAGCCTGAGATCATGAAGTTGAATCCTGCGAATATGATGAAAAGCCCGTAAAACATAGAGAGGATATACACAATAACGCCCCACAATGAGAAGAAAACAGAGATGTTTACAGGCTCAGTCATAAGGCTTTTCGCAAGGTTCAATAATATCTGTAATGGTGCGTTTATAATAGAAAGAAGATACTCTATGAATTTCTCAGGAAGGCATACTGCGAGGTTGCTCAGTCCGCATTCTGTCACATCACCACGCCCCATGTTTTTCTTACAAGAATAACAATAAAGTAGTTCATACCCGTGAATACAGAAAATCCTAATAAGATATTCCAAGATTCTTTCTCTTTTATATGAATTATCTTGTCAATGCTCCTGCCATTGTAGAAGATTGAGATTTTATTGTAAGGATATACTGCTTTCAATTCTATGCTGTCTTTGACCTTGTATTCCTTCCCTGCATAAGTGAGATTGAATTCCTTTGAAGGCTTTACCGATACTTTTATTGTCTCGTTCTCATAATAGGCAAGCTTGTCTGTCTCTATTGTTATATCAACAGAAGTGTAGCTCAGATTGCATGGTATGGTCTTATTCAAAAAATGAGTAAAAAGCTTAATGCTGCAATCTGAGGTATCTTTTACAATAATTTCATAAGTCTCATTGCCCTCAACGAACAAATTATTATTTTCATTCCTTTCATGCTTCTCAGCATTTACTGTCAGGATATCATAGGGCTTTTTTGAGGCATTAAGGCCGTAGATATAACCATAATCCCTGAAATAAGAATCTTTGAAATCAAGAGATGAAGCAATGCTCGGCGTGTATCTTATCTTTGTGCTTCCCGAATAAATATCCAAAACCTCAAAATCAGCTTTCATTTCAGGGTTGTAATATTTGAGGGAAAGCTGATCTTTCAGGACAAGATTATCCTGCTTCTGCTCTGTATTGCTGAACTTGCATACCCTGCAAACCCTCGTGCAACCGCCCTGTGGGCTATGAGCACAGCAGTAATAATACCACTTATAGTGGTTTATGTCGGTCTTTACGTTGATGTTATACTCTGCCCTTAAGGTGGTATCAGAGGCTGATTCAAAGTTTACAAGCTTCCCATTGCCTTGATAGACATTATTGGCAAATACGTTCAAAACGCCTTTATTCTCCCTTAACTGGTATGTTGTTTTGCAGTCATTGCTTATTATTTGGCCATAAGGAATCACTACCTCATGCTTGTAGGCTGACAAGGCCTTTCCCTTGCCAGAGAAATAAAAAGTATTGTTTTCGAGGACAGAGGGCATTGCCGTAAGAAGTCTCATCCAGGCGTTCTTTATGTAGCCTTGGTTTTGCACGGCAATGCCCTCAGGGGGGATGGAAG
>JAPLZS010000018.1:2831-4142 GCA_026394915.1 Candidatus Woesearchaeota archaeon
ATGAGCTACTGGAATCAAAATAAAAAATAAAAAAAAGATTGCTGGCTTCATGATACCAGCAACCCCACAATCAAAGGCGCTGCCCAGATTATAAGCAGACCGATGACAACATATAATATTATGTTCTTTGCGTTGTCCTTCTGCCTTGGGTCGCTCCCTGCTGTCATAAAGCTTATTCCTCCATACAGAAGGAACAGCAGGGCGATAGCTGAAGCGATATACTTCACAAAGTTGTATATCTTCTGCACAGGCTTCAGTATTTCGTCAAACTTCGCCTTGTCCTCTGCGCTTATCGTTGTGTCTATTGGGGCAGTCTCAGCTAAGACAATCGGCATTATGAACAATGCCAACACTACCGCCAAAAACAATATTTTCCTCATGGTGCACCTCCTCTCAGTTGAGATCATATTCTATCTTCCCGAAATCGGGCTTGAATACATTATCAAAATAAGGTACATCAGCAGGGTTGCTCTGCATCTTGGGCATCGGCTCTTGCATCAGCTCAGGCATTTTCGCCTTTGCGATCTTTGGTTTATGAGTGAAATCATTATAGACAAGATAGCCTAATATTATTACAAGGCCAATGAGCATGACAATCGTGAAATTCGCAGGCTCGAATTGCATTATGAGCAATGATAAGGGGATATAAAATAGCCAAAACATGGAGTATAACAGGATATTCTCCTTTTCATCTGCTATCATTCTCGCCATTTCCATAAAGCACGCTGTCCCAGCACATCTTGCAGTAAAAATGCTCATCCAACAGTAATTTCTTTCCGCAAAGCTCGCATTCCCTATGCTTGGCCTTTGCGGAAAATTTCCACTTTCTTCTTGGAATCTTATTTCTCATCAATTTCTTTAAGATGGCAGAATATAAAAACACCCTACTGAAAATTTTTGTACAAAAATTTTAGGTATTGGATTTATATTGTCTAATCACCTTATTAGCATAGTGGCGAAGACAAAGATCATCCAGATAAGGGTAAGCAATAATCAATTTCTTAGGATTAAGAATAATGCTTTAGCCAAAGGATATGGCACAACATCTGGATATCTAAGGCAGTTAGGATTAGACCATGATCTATCTTTTGAAACAAAATTTAATGAGATTTACAAGCTGCTTAAAGAATTCAAGCAAAGATAAAAGACCTTCATCTATATTCTATTCAGAAGATTTCATCCTGTCTTTTCTTACACAAAGTTTAAATATTTGCTCATTCTCCATTATTCAATCGAGAGAGCGGTATCCGTTCCAGCCTTTACGTGGGAGAAGACCGACATGGTCGAGATCCTGCAAAAGGAAGCCGGGAA
>JAPLZS010000189.1 GCA_026394915.1 Candidatus Woesearchaeota archaeon
GTATGAACATATGATTGTGCCTGTACTTGGTTCTAAAACACAAATGGTCCCTTATTTTGATTGGGAAGTAAACTGTTTTGGGGGAAAAAATATCAAGGATTTACTGCAGATGGAAGAACTTAAAAAATATATCCCCTTATTTAAAGAGCAATATCTAAGAAATACTCAGACCAGCGGATTCTCATTTTACGGAGACGGACATGGCGAAAGATTAGTCCAATCTAATTTTGAACAAGGACTGGCTATATCTTACTTCAAAAACTTACTATTTGACTGGACATTTTGCAGCATGCCCTATTCTGCCTTTGAAACTGCTGAAGACAGGGAGGATTGCATTGGAATCTCTCAAAATGATACAAATTTCCATTTAGATTATCTTGCTGCAATACAAAGCGCAATCTTATTATATAACGGGAAATTTGGAAATCCCATCAAAAAAATTGGTATAGGAATATCATCTCATCCACAAAAAAACGATATAATTTCAGCATTGTTTGTCAATGGAATCATGGCCGCTTATTTTAGTGATAAATATTGTCAAGATCTTTCTGGCAAAGTTGACCATTGTGCTAATACTGGAAGAAGAATTGATACAGACACTGAAGATGGATTTTATGCAGAATTAAAAGAAAACGAAGAAGAAAGAGTCTTATTTAGGAATATGATAAGGTTTCACCCAAGAGAATCAAAAGATCGTCCTGATAGAAGACCTAATCTTGATTGTCATGTCAATTGGGAGGCCCCGGACCCATGGACAGTAAAGAATTATTAGTTGCAGTTAAATCAATCTTTTATTATTCTATCTCATCACCACAATATTCGTCATCCCTCTTCTCTTTCGCTCAACGAGGCCGGATGATTCGAGCTTGTCGAGCAGCCTTGTTATCTTGACTTTTGAGAGATCCATCTCCTTCATTATGTCGCTCTGGTACATCGAGCCCTGATTGTTGGAAATCAGCTCGATTATCTTCTTCTCTGTCTCGTCAAGCTTTGAAAGGACTTTCTTTGACGGTTTTGTAACTTCGCTAGGATCAAGCTTTTCTTTCATGAAGAATATAATATAAAGGCTTCCTAAGACAAGAAGGCCTACAAGGCCGTAGCTTATTGTCTTCTGCGCATTTATCGCAGTGTTCATTGAGCAGGTAGGCCCCATGCTGCATGTCGCGCTTGTGATGTCCTGCAGGGCCTTGTTGTAAGACACTATCAGGAACAATATGAACAATGCTATCACTAAAATCATTATTCCGACATTTCTGTTTTTCATATATGTATTTAGGCCTATTTTGTTTAAAAAGCTTGTGGAACTATGCTCAATGGGTAAACATGAGTAAAAGTTTTAAAATACCTTCATTTATTATCATACCAATGGAAAAGGACTACAAGAAACTGCTCGAGAAGCAGCAGTACCGTTTGATAGGCAACCATTCTGCTGTCAAGATATGCACATGGACCAAGAAATCATTGTTGGACAAAGGAGTCTGCTACAAGCAGAAGTTCTACGGGATGGATTCCCACAGGTGCTGCCAGATCTCTGTAAGCGTGAATTACTGCGACCAGGACTGCCTGTTCTGCTGGAGAGAAAGGCACATTGAGCCTTTTGCAGGCATTGAATCTGTTGACGAGCCAAAAGAGATAATCTCAAATGCGATAAGATACCAAAGAGAGCTTCTGTCTGGAATGGGCGGCAACAAGGAGAAGATAAACCTGAAGAAACTCAAGGAATCAAAAGAGCCGAAGCATTTTGCAATCTCATTGACAGGAGAGACACTTTATTATCCAAAGCTCAGCGAGCTTATAAGAGAACTGAAGAAGCAGGGCTACACTTCTTTTGTTGTCACAAACGGCCAGCTTCCCGAAATCATGGAGAAGATGGAGTCTCCCACTCAGCTTTATCTCACAGTCGGTGCGCCGAACAAGGAGGTATACAAGAAGGTTTGCAGGCCATTGAACAAGGATTACTGGGAACGTTTGAATAAATCCCTTGAAGTCCTGAAAAAGATGAAACAAGGAAAAGACAGCAAGAGAAAAACAAGGACTGCAATAAGACTTACTCTTGTCAAAGGCCTGAACATGATAGAACCAGAGAATTATGCAAAGCTGATCGAGAAAGCAGAGCCAGACTTCCTTGAAGTCAAGGGATACATGTTTGTAGGCGCATCAAGGCAGAAGCTTGAGAAGCAGAACATGCCTTTCCATAAGGACATCGTCGAGTTTGCAAAGCAGATAGAGAAACACAGCAGCTATAAGATAATAGACGAGCAGCCTGAGTCAAGGGTTATGCTGATGATGAAAAAAGACACAAAAGACAGGATACTAAAAATGTAGATAAACTAAATTAAGATACTTCTTAAAAGTAGTGAAATAAGTAACATTTATATATAATCTGTTATTTTCTTGGTATATAGATGAAGATCTGATAATAACACTATTTGAGAGAGCAAAAGAATTCAGCCAAAACAGTACCTGCAATGTAAGGCAGACAGCGGCAATTCTCATATTGCCTGGCAATAGAATGTATATGGGCGCAAATGGCGTAGCAGATGATTCCTGCAAATCAAAAGGAAAAGATTATTGCCAGCGCGATGACTCAATCAAAGGTCTTGAATATCTCACTTGCCCATCTCCATGCGCTGAAGGCGCTGTTATAACTGCCGCTTTAAAAGATCATGGAAGAGATACGGTGAAAAAGAGTACTTTAGTATCAACAGATTTTCCATGCGATAGGTGCAAAGATATAATAATTGATTATGGAATAACAGATCTTTTCTTTGGAAGATACAAAGAATCTGAACTAAGGGAGAAAGATCTTCTTTTCGCTGCGCAGATGCATGTGAATGGCGTATCAGTGAATCAGATCTGTTCAGCATCAGGTTCAGATGCAGACTATTCCATAATAAAAATAGTGCCAATAGTGCCCGATGCCAGGTTGCAGGATATAGCAAGGGCAGCAGTGCACAATCAGGGAGAATTCTTTATAAGATTGATCAGAGATGACAGATTCAGGCAGATATATACCCAATCATTAAAACAATAAGAACATCATATTCAGAACAAATTAATTCTTGATTAGGGATTCATATCTCAAAAACCTTCCCGAATGGTCCAGGATTCACAACTCGCGTATTCTTTATGACATCCTCTGCCCCTGCGTTCTCATGGATGTGGCCGGATACAGCAAGCAGTATGTCTATCTTCTCTATGAACTTCCTTATTGACCTGCTTCCACAGTGGGATCCTGCGATGCTGTCAAGCTTTGTCTTGTGAGGAGGAGCATGCGTTATCAGCACAACTTTGTCGCTTTTCTTCAGTTCTCTCTCGACTTTCTTTGACCATGCATCGAACTCAGCATCGTTCGGAGAGAAACCATTGCCTGAGAATCCTATAAATGTGTAGCCTTTTATCTTCAGCATGCCTTTATGGATATAAACAACATTCTTTGTCTTATCTGCAAGCTCTTTCATGTTCTTCTCTGATTCATGGTTGCCAGGCAGCATGAGGATCGGCTTTCCGATGCTGTCAAGCTTCTTCATGATCTTGTCGATGTCCTGCTCGAACACAGATATATCTCCTGCGCAGATGAGGATATCTATGTCCTTCTTTTTCCCTTTCTCCATTATCTTCTTCATAGCCTCTACGCTGCCATGCGTATCCACAAATGCAAGTATCTTCATACAACGCAGAGAAATCTACTGATATTTAAATGTATATTCAAAATTGCAATCAAAAGTATGCAATCTAAACTAACTTGTATCAGAATTCAAATCTTCTGTATATCTAAACGATAAGCTCTTTTTCCTGCGTGATTATCTTGTCGCACTCATCGCAGTAATATACTTCATGGCCTATCTGCCTTGCCTTCTCCCCGCATTCGAGGCATCTTACA
>JAPLZS010000205.1 GCA_026394915.1 Candidatus Woesearchaeota archaeon
GAAGATCTATGAGGATGACAAGGTAGTTGTACTTCTTGAAGACCGGCCTGCTTCAAAGGGCCATGTGCTTGTCATGCCTAAAGAGCATTACCCTATAATAGAGTACGTGCCTGACTTTGTGATAGGCCATGCCTTCAACATAGCGAACAAGATGTCGATTGCGCTGTTCGAGGGGCTGAATGCCCAGGGGACAAACATAATGATCAACAACGGCATTGCAGGAGGCCAGGAATCTGCCCACTTCATGCTGAATGTGATTGCAAGGAAGGAAGGCGACGGACTGAACTTCCAGTGGAATCCAAAACAGCTGAATGAGGAAGAGATGTCTACTATCGAGCTGCAGATGAAGGAGCAGACAAAGTCAATAGGTGAATTCCAGAAAGAGAAGGACAAGCCGGTTGAGATGAGGGCAGAGGTAAGGAAGATAGCATCTGGCGAGGATAATTACCTGACAAAGAGGTTCAGGAAGGTTCCATAGGCTCAAGATATCTGAATTCTGAGAGGTTGTAAATTCACACCAGCATCATGAAAAGATTTCCGAAAATCCAAGTCACGATGAAAGATATCAGGAAGCTCGGCACAAATGGTATCCCTTCCTTGATTAGTATCTCTTTTATCTTATTCTTTCTCCTTAGCTTCTTCAGCTCTGCAATCTGCTCAAGGCTTATGCCAAGATCCTTTGGCCCGGTTATCCTCTTTCCGTTGACAACAACATCCTTCACAATCCAGTCTCCTTCTGTGAGCTTTTCAGGAGGCACAAGCTTGAGCATGCAGCTCCTCTCTATCACCCTTACAAATATCCAGAGATAGAACGTTGCAACGCATAAGAGAACAAAAAGGAAGAATACAAGCCTTACACTATTATCCTTTACAAAGTAAAGAGGAATCAGCATCAGCACAGCAGAGATCAGCACAATCTTCCTTGAAAGCATTGTCTTCTTCATCCTGAAGAACTTTTTATACTCCTCAACAAACTTCTTCCTGTTCTTTATTGCAAGGAAAACGCTCCATGCAAGGGCATACACTGCGCCGATTATGAATATGTTGAACAGGAATCCTACAAGCAATGTGTCAAAATTAAGATCAAGGCCTATGAATGCTCCAAGGCCCATCATCATCTTTGCGTCCCCTCCTCCCCACTGGCCTGCATAGAACATCGAATATGCAAGGGCAGCACAAAGGGCAAGGCCAAGAAGACCTTCTATTATATAGCTCCAGTCTGAGCTTGCCAATGACCATATCAATCTCAATCCAATTCCAGCGATTATAAGCCCATAATTTATTGTGTCAGGAACCTCTCTTGTCTTAAGGTCAGTATAAGATCCTATCAGCAGCACTGCAAGGATGATCATCCCGAAAAATATCTCAAGCGGCATTTTATATTGCTCAGAAGAGCAAAATATATAAATCTTATGTGTTTATCATAGTCCAGTAGATACAATTGGAGATGTTGGGAAAGAATATGATACTGGGATCAAAAGAGATTCCAAAGCACGTTGCTTTGATGACAAGCGGCCAGATCCTTGCAAAGACTGACCTGAAGAGCATTACTGATTTCTATAAGAAAAAATTCGCGAAGATAAACTGGATTATGGATATCCAAATAAGCAGGAACATCCCTATAATGACTGCATACCTGATCAATTCGTCTGTGAAGAACTCAGAGCATTTCTCTATGATAATGGACAATCTTGCTGAGTTCTTTGATGATATAAGGGCCAATCAGGAAGTGCACAGGAACAAGGTAAAGATCTCTGTGCTGGGAAAGTGGTATGATCTTCCTGGCAGAGTGATTGACTCTATCAAGGCAGTGATTGACGAGACCAAGGATTATGACAGCTTCTTCCTGAATCTCTGCATAAACTATGACGGCAGGGAAGAGGTTGTCGATGCCTGCAAGATGGTTGCAAGGAAGATACAGGCTGGAAAACTTGATCCAGAATCTATAGATAAGGAGACTATAAAAGACAGCATATATTCCTCTTATTTCATCCCTCCTGAGCTGATAATAAAGACAGGAAAAGAGAAGAAGCTGAGAGGCTTCCTGCTCTGGGATGCTATAGACAGCCACATCTATTTCTCAGGGAAAAACTGGCTGCAGTTCAATGAAAAAGACTTTGACAAGGCAATAAAAGACTGGGAAGAGGGCAGGTAAGAGGATAGGGTAAGTCAAGATTATTGCTGGAAAAACTTTTTATAACATTGTCTATATCATATAGGCATGATAACAAAAAGAGTGGAGTTTGAGAACAACAGGAATGAGAAGCTTGCAGGCATCCTGAGGATTCCAGACAGCAGAGGCGATGAGAAGGAAAAATTCCCTGCAATAATATTCTGCCACACTTTCCATGACACCAAAGATCATGAGTTCATAATCTCAATGTGGGATTCTCTTTCAAGGCAGGGGTTCATCTGCCTCAGGTTTGACCTTTCCGGCCACGGAGAGAGTCAGGGCGATTATAGGAACATGACAATAACCCAGGATGTCAAAGACCTTAAGGCGGCTTTTGAGTTTGTCAGGAATCTTGAGCAGGTGGACAAGAAGAGGATAGGGATGATAGGCCATTCAACAGGAGGGATTGACGCAATACTCCTTTCAGCAGATCACAAGGAAATAAAGTCTATCGCAGTCATTTCAACAAGAGCAGACATAAAAGCGTTCATAGAGTCTTACATGGACAAGTACCGGCAGGAAGAATGGAGAAGGATAGGAAGAGCAGAATTCTATGGCTTTGATGAAGTGAGCTCGGATTTTCTAATGGATGCAGAGAGATATGAGATGTTTGAAGAGATAAAGAAAGTGAAGTGCCCTATCATGATAGTGCACGGCACAGAGGATGCAAGAGTGCCTTTTGAAGATGCAAGAGAGCTGTTCAATCACGCAAATGAGCCTAAGAGGCTTGAGCTGATAGAAGGCGCAGACCACCGCTTCAGCGAGCCGGCCCACAGGCAGGAGCTGCTTGATACATTGGGAGAATGGTTCAGCGCGACATTGAGATAGGCCTAATCAGAAATATTTAAAAACCAAGTGCATATAATATGGATATAATATAGATATATCATAGAAAAAGAGGTGTAGAATGGGCATTATATCGAAGACTCTGAAGATTTTATCTATAATAAGCCTTATTCTTGTGATTATCATCTCTGTCATCGGCTATCTAGCTCTTGCAGATGCAAAGGAATTCTCGCAGAAGACAGGAACTGAATCTAACATGTTCCTTCTTGTTGACCAAGGACATATAATAGCAGGTGAAAGGAACATGATGCATAATGAGAGCCCGACGCCAGTCACGCTTGATGAGATGGACAAGTATCAAAAGTTGCTTGATAATAAGGATTATGCCGGCCTTCAAGAGGACAATTACAAAGCGCTCTTATTCGACATGAACATGTTCTACAGCATGGCAGACATTGAGCTGGAAGGAACCGGCTTCAATAAGAGCCAGATAATAGCTGTGTTGAAGACAAGAAACGCAACCAACTGGATGCTGGACATGGCGATGAGCAAAATAAATGTACCTCCTGAGCTGAAAGAGCAGGCGATAGTAGAGATAAGCAAGAACATACCTACTGAAGCAGAGATAAGAGGGAATCTCTTCATGATGTTGCTTGGCATTGCAGGGAAGAGCAGGGGTCCTGCATTTATAATAGATGAATACAGGGCAGGGAATGTGAAAGTTTATCCGGAGACAATGATGTTCCAGTTCATCAAATACGCGCCCCAAAGAGTGATAGACGTGGTGGAATCAAAGATGGGGGCAGGTACTGTATGATGAGAGCGAAAGAAGAATCCTGCAGCAGGACCAGTAATATGCTGCTGCATTCATCATTGATAGCATTCCTTTTCATTCTTGCGCTTCCGCATGTCTCTGCTGCAAACAACACCATGGATATCAATGCTTATTATTACACAGGAGACTCTTTCAAGTACAAGGATGATGTTTATCTCGTTGATGTCAATTCGGATTATGAAGTTGTGCTGAGCTCAAACAACCAGTACATCGTGATAAGGAATGCCACGTGCGTATGGAAGAACGTGTATTATGAATTCTGCGCTGACGGGATATCATATGATTCAGGCAAAAGGATGAACAAAGTCTTCCTTGAGATAAATTCCTATGAGCAGGATATCTCAGTGACAAGGACTATAACGAATTCAAACCCCCTGGTCGGCGAAAAGGTGAACTTCACAGTCATAATAAAGAATGAAGGATATTCAAACGCAGACAACATCACTTACACAGATGTTTTTCCGCTTGGCATAAACCTTTCTGTGCCCAACAAATACCATTATGACATAAAAGTAAATGACAGGAAAGTCACGATGAGCAATGGCTCTGTCTCAAGCATGAAGTATATTGTCTGGCAGGGAAATCTTAAGCCTGATGAATCAATAAGATTTGTCTATGAGATAACTGCATTGAAGCCGGTCGAAGACACCCTGACAGGAAGATTCCATTACACAAAGGCATTCAAGGGAGTCGATGATGAGACAACTCAGATAGCATTCAAGGCAGACCCTTATTTTGATATCTACACAAACATTGTATCGCCTGATTTTGAGATCACGCCAGGAACAACAGACCCAAGGGTTTGGGAGGAGAAAAGCCTGATATATGCGGGAGAATATGTCCTTCTTGTTGTCAACCTTGTTGACAGGTATGCAGACAACAGCTCAATGAATGTCTCAGACATAAGATTTTTCCTTCCAGAAGGGGTAATTTTTGTGAAAGAATTCCCTTTGAAGATATATGACAATGCATCAGATGCGAAGAGCAGTTACAGGGCAGGAGATTCAAAGCTGGAGAGAATCAATGATCATCTCTACAGATGGTCAGGGACTGTGCTTAAAGGGGGGAAGTTCTTTGCATTAAAGCTCAGGGCTGCAGATAAAGGGGAACAGAACATAAGGGTTACGGCAGATGTAAAGAAAGACAACATGCCTATGATACAGGATTATTCTGTGACAAAGAAATTCAGTATAGGGAGGAATGATATACAGATAGAGAGCAACCTGAAAGACGGAGACAGGTTCAACTCAGGCCAGACAGTCTACATGACCCTGTATGTGACAAACCCCAACACATACACTAATTTCACAGACATGAACATATCCTACAATATTCCATGGTATGAGAACGGCACAAAAAATGCCGGGATGATAAAAGAGGCTAATTATCTTGATATAATAAATGCGAATGTGAAGATGCCGGCTGTAACATACACCACCACATTCAAGTATTACGTCAATGTGAGCTACAATACAGGCATGGGCGAGAGGCTTAACAAGACTTTCTCAAGAACCGTTGTAGTCACTCCTCCGCCGAATATCCAGGTCATGCATGAGATAGGCTCAAAGGTCATACAGGACTCAGGATCAGCGGATATAGACGACAAGGAGACTGAGATCATATTAAAGGTAAATAACCGGCTTGAGAAAGACATTGAGAGCGTGCTTGTCACAGAAGTGTTTGACAGCAGGCTGAATAGCATGAAGGAAATCTCAAACAGGGTAGTCCTGCTGAAGAAGGGAGAAGCGACAGAAGTTTACAAATACAATATAAAGCCCCCCCAGTCAAGCAGATGGCAGAACTTCACATTAAGGACTTATGTAGCATATGCATCTGAAGGCAATATTTTTAATAATTCATTTGATGTCCAAGTGAACGTAAGGCCTAAGATGATGGATATCGAGGTAACAAAGAGCAAGCTTGAGACAGAGATCTCAAGAGGCCAGCTCGTGCACATCCAGTACAAGATAAAGAACACAGAGAAAGAGACGATAAGCAATGTCACCCTGCATTTCCCGCTGCAGTATGATGCAGATGAAGTCGGAGCAAGGACATTCAGCATAAAGCAGATACTTCCAGGAGAGACTGTTGTTGTCAATGAAGAGATGATAAGGGCGAAGTCAGACAGCACGATACTGATAGACCGGACAAACGTTACATTCAATGATATGTATGGTGATGTATTCAATAAATCATCTAACTCCATATCAACATCTGCCCTTGAATCATATGTAGAGACCCCACTCATATTTGCAGACAAGGCAGTCGAGCAGAATGTCGTTGTCGGAGAGAAGTTCATCACAAATCTCACGGTCAGGAATGACGGCGGCATGAAGACGATCGTGACAATAGAAGATTCAGGGAATACGTTCTCATTCTTGTCAGATCCTGGATCGATCGCATCGTTCATCTACAATTCAACAGTGGATTATGCAGGATATGTGCAGGCCAGTCCTGCACTGCTGTATTATGACGTTGAAGGCGTGAGATATTATACAGCATCAAACAGGCCTGATACTTATTCAAAGAATCAGAAACCAGAGGCCCCTCAGATTGCTGAAGAACAGAATATAGGAGAGCAGGCGCCAGCCATAGAAAATAAAAAAGGCATCAACACAAAATATATATACCTGGCCCTGTTGATAATAGCTGCCTGCTTGGTGATATGGTATATCCTGAACAGGAAACCAAAAGAAAGGGGATTCAATTTCCTGGGAGAATAGAATGGCATTCATGGAAAAACTGAAATTCTGGAAAA
>JAPLZS010000176.1 GCA_026394915.1 Candidatus Woesearchaeota archaeon
CTTCAACTGTTGTCGTGTACAATGCTCCTGCGAACTTCTCTGACTCTGATTTGAATCCTTTTATGACTGGTATTGCATACATCTCCTTGTATGTCTTCTCATAGACATCGAGCATATCCATGACATCTTTGTCTAGCTCCTCTTTTGTGGCAAAGACATTGTGGCCTTCCTGCCAGAGGAACTCTCTTGACCTTATGAATGGCACTGGATTCTTGAACTCCCATCTAACTACATTGCACCACTGGTTGATCTTCAACGGCAGGTCTCTCCATGACCTTATCCATTTCCTGTAAGAATCGTACATTATTGTCTCTGACGTCGGCCTGACTGCAAGCCTCTCTGGCACCTTTGAATCTCCTGCATGTTCCTGACACCATGCTTCTTGAATTCCTTGTCCATGTAATTCTGGACTTTCTGCCAGATCTCATAAGAATTAGGCCTGAAGACATAGCAGCCTGAGACATCAGTGTACTCGATGAGCTCGGCCTTGATTATCACCTGACTGAACCACTCTCCGAAGTCCTCCTCTTTCTTGATCGTGATGCCGAGGTCTTTCTGGTCCTTATTCTTGGCCTGATTATCTTCTTTCTTATCCATATATCAGCAAATAGCCCTTCATTATTTAAATATTATGGTCAGTGATATAAACTACTCTGCAATAATAAATTTTTTAAACAGATGCACGATCTTATACATATGGGGGAAAATCCACAGCTTAATCTCTTTGAAGAGGAAAGGTTCTGCGAGAATGAACAAGGAGAGATAAAAAAGATAAAGATTGTTAGGGATCCCTTTAAGATGTCATTGTATGGGCTGGCAAGGTCTCTTTTATACCTTAAGCACAATAATGGCAGCCAGGAATCAGAGCGGATTAATGTTTATTCTGATATATTCATGAGCAAGGTCTATCCAATAATCAAGGAAGAGTTGTCCAGAAGAAGAGTTCTGGACAGGAAACCAACAAAAGAGGAGAGAGCACAGTTCAAGAGAGAGGCAGAGCTGTTCAGCACAATCTTCAGGAACAATCTGATCGGAATAATAAGAGGATGCAGGGACGACAAGAAAAGCCAGCGCAAGTATTTCAGGACCTCTCCATCTATTGACTCTTATATCTCAAGGATCAAATTATCTGAAGATCAAAAGAGCCTTAACAGGGCAATATTCAATTCAAGGATTCAGAACACAGTCTCGCATCTTGCTGATTCGCCTGGATTCAGCGCAATAATGTATGATTATTCATTTGTAAAAAATGTCTGCAGCGATCCTGGCAGGTTCAGCGAACTTGAGGTGCTTTGCAAAGCCCCATTGCATTGGTTCATGACTCAGGAAAGGATAAGATATATTGATGAAGAAAGCCAGTACCAGGAGGGTCTTCTTGCAATCTGGGCCTGCGCGCAGAAATATAAGGGAAGGAATTTCGCGAGATTCTCAACAATGGCCAGGAAAGCCCTGCATAACAAATTCATAAATCTTCTTGTTTATTATGATGCAGATGCAAGAAGGATAATGAGGAAGACGCTTCCAGCAGGAAATCCATCAGATCCTAAAGATTCATACCTTGCAAGAAGGATAGATGATTTTGTTACAAACCGCTGGGTGGAGAATGAGCTTGCGCAGATGAATGATCCTGACTATGAATATGAAGATTATAATCCTTTTGTGATTCCTAATCCTATTGATCGCGATTATCTTACAACCGATTATGAAGTGATGAAAATGGGCTGGGAAGAAAGACTTGAACTTACAGATACAACCCGTTGGGAAGAAGTTTCTATAAACAACAGATTTGATTGCACATTGATAACTTCAAAGAATTTTCCCCATCTAAATGAATTTGATATAGAAACAGCAGACAAAGGTCATTTAATGACTGAGACATTCCTTTACCATAGAGACAGGATTCTTCAGCTTGAGGAAGAGGGCATTTATTTTGAGCTGAGCGAACAAGCAAGAGATAAGCTCAAGAGAGTGAAAGAGACAGGGATTGATCTGGACAAGGAAATACCTTTCTAAATATAAAAAAGAAAAATAAACAAGAAAAAGTCTTTCTTCACTTATTAATTCCTGCAACAATCATTCCGCCCACTGTGTATATCACAAGGCTCAGGACACACCACCATGCTATCAGGCCAGCAGGAAGATTTACCAAGAGATACAGCGACATGTAGCCTGGCAGGATTCCTGCAAGGAAGACCAATACACCATATACTGCTCCTTTCTTCAGATTACTCTTGAAAGGCAGCAGCCTGCCCAGCATGAGATAGACTCCTATGAAAAGCAGCGCGCCGATCAGGCTGAATGCAAGCGAGTAATAAAAGAAGCTTGCAGGCGGAGGCCCTGCATTAGGCATCATCAATCTGCTCCACACAGAGAAATAATCCGGGTCCTTGTAATAATC